>DASPWV010000698.1:0-4535 GCA_035637635.1 Vicinamibacterales bacterium
ATGGTGCAGAGCGTGCCCATCACGCCAAACCAGACCAGCAGTGGCTTGCGGCCGATCCTGTCCGAGAGTGCACCGTACAGCGGCTGAAGAAAGAGCGCGAAGATGAGCGAACTCGCGGTTACGACGGTCGTCTGATTGTCGCTGAGGCCGACCGACAGCTTGAGGAACTTCTGCATGTACGTCGTGTATGTGTAGAACGCCGTCGTACCGCCCATCGTCAGGCCCACGACCATCAGCACCTCGCGCGGGTATTTCCGGAGTGCCGTGAGGGAGCTTTCTCGACGAACGACGTTTCGCGACGAAACGAACTCGTCGGTCTCGTGCAGATTGCGGCGCATCACGAGCGCGATGACCGCGAGCAGCGCGCCGATGAGAAACGGAATCCGCCAGCCCCACGCCTTCAATTGAGTCGGCGTGAGAAACACCTGCTGCAGCAGCAGCAGGACGAGCAGCGCACAGAGCTGGCCGCCGATCAGCGTGACGTACTGAAAGCTGGAATAGAAGCCACGGTGCTTCTGATCCGCAACTTCGCTCAGATACGTGGCGCTCGCTCCGTACTCTCCGCCAAGACTCAAACCCTGAATCATGCGCGCCACGCCCAGCATCACAGGGGCCGCGACGCCGATTGACGCGTAGGTCGGCGTCACCGCGATAACGAGCGACCCGAAACACATCAGCAGCACGGACAGCATCAACGCGTTGCGGCGTCCGTAGTGGTCGGCGAGGTGCCCGAACAACCACCCTCCGATGGGCCGCACGATGAAACCGAGCGCAAACAGAAGCGCGGCGTTCAATTGCTGGACGATCGGATCGCTGCCCGGAAAGAACGAGTTCGCGAAGTACAGCGCGAACGCCGTATAGGCGTAGAAGTCGTACCACTCGACGAGATTGCCGATGGAGCCGACGACGATGGCTCTCAGACGGCGGCTGACGTCGGCCAGATCGAAGCGCTCTTCAGTGACTGCCGCGGGCGCTAGATGCATGAGGAGGGAGAGACGGTCGTCCGCGTGAGGTAAACGCGCGGAGCACGCGCTCGTGGCGAGCTCCGCGCGGTCATTCTAGCAGGTGAGCGACTACGGCTTCTGGATGACGATCGTCGTGCCGTTGCTGTCGCCGTCCGGATCTGAATTCGCACCAACCGAATAGCTGAGCGTCGCGTGCGTCACGTTGTTCACCGTCCACGTCACGCTGGCCTGACCCTTTTTGATGCCGCCTTTCGACACGGTGCACTGTCCCGTCGAGTTGGTGGTGCAACTTGTCGATCCGTTGGCGCCGTTGCTCCAGTTGCCTGTGACGGTTGCGTTCGCAACCAGCGCCTGATTCGAATCTCGAATGGTAATCGTCACCTTCGCATTCCAGTTCCCGGCACCTGAAGCGGATCCATCGAGATCGCTCACATGAATGGTCGTGGGCGGAGGTGGCGCCGATTGAGTCACGGCGGTCGCGGTGTTCGAGTAGGCGGAATCGCCGGCGCCGTTGTACGCGCGCACGCGATAGGAGTAGCTCGTACTCGCGCTGAGGCCGGAATCAGGGTAAGCCATGACGCCGCTCCCCACTTGAGCAATCTGCGCGAAATTGGTGCAGCCGGCATCCTGGCAGCGCTCGATGCGGAAGCCGGTTTCGTCGCTGGAGTTGTCATTCCAGTTCAGGGAGATCTGACTTGTCGACGCGGCCGCCGCAACCAGATTGCTCGGCGCGATCGGGACGGTTCCACCACCGCTGCCGCAGGCGGACAGCTTGAAGGAGCCGACGCGCGTGCGCCAGGCGGCGCTGCCGGTCGCGGCCGCGTAGTACTCGCCGGTAAACCAGAACGTGCTGTCGTCCACTGGATCGACACCGAGCATGCTGTAATCACCCCAGCGGCCGCGGCTGTCCGTCTGCGATCCCGTGCCGAGAATCAGATCGCCCTCTCCCTGAGTCATCTGTCCCGCTGCGTCGCCGGCACAGCGCGCGGTGTAACGGATCGAAGGAGACACAGACGCTCCCGACGTGTTGTAGGCCAGCGCGATGTTGCCCGCGCCGTCCATGGCAGCGCTTCCCAGCCAGCGGTTTGCGCCATCAGCAGGCGCGAAGGTCCCCTGCTGAAAAATTGCCGGATTGCTGCCGCCCGGATTTCTTATCTCGTACCACCGCACGCCGGCAAGATCGTTTCCGTTGACGTCGACCGAGTGATTCACGACGAGTGCGTCATACGTTCCGAGGTTCCGGTACTGCAACCGGTACATGAGTCGATCGGAAAGCGCATCGAGCTTGACGTTGGTGCCCGGCTGCGGAATGCAATTGCGGCTGTAGCCGCACAAATCGGAATCGAAGGCGGCCGTCGCAAGCGTCTTGTGGAATGTGAACGTGGAGGACGATGGGGTCGTCCAGTTGACCGCGAACTTCCAGATTTGCAGTTGATCCGGGGAGTACCCCCACGAGTCGTCGTCCACCTGCAGGAAGTAGTTCGGCGCTCCCGGTGGCGGCGCAGCACCATCGAGCTCCGACGGCAGCATGCCTCCCAGATTTGGATCGCGGCCGTAGAGATCGAAATAGACCATATTTGCCGCCTGGCCAGTCAGGATCTTCGTGCGATCGAACGCCGCGACTCCCGCGCCCGCCCAGCTCCAGGTACCAAATGGAAACCCTGAGTAGCTGAACTGATTGATCGACATGTAATAACCGTCGGACCAGACGCCGAATTTCGGATAGTCGTTCAACTTGCTGAACGAATACTGGTAGCGGTAGTACGAGCCCCGCGGGTTGCCGGTCGTTGAGACGGCAAGGCATTGATAGTACGGGCCTGACGGATAGTTCGGTAACGCGAATTGACTGAAGAGCCACCGGTCGGCGAGATGATCGTAGAGGACGATGGGGTCGCCGTCGTTCCTCGCCTCGCATGGTCCGCCAAACCCCTGCCAGATCGTGACGCCATCTGCGGGCCCGTACAGCGTGTTACCCGCACGATCGTAGATCGCAAAGGAAAGGTTGACCCACTGGACGTAGTGATTCGGACCGATATCGCCGTTCGTATCCGGCGGTAGAACACCGTCAACGTTGTTGACGCCTTCGAAGTTCACCGCCGTCGCAGGAATCGACTGCGGGAGCGTGGTCTGCGCGACGGGATCAGTCGCACGAGCTGCCGGCCCACGGGGCGTCCGCACACGAAAGGGCGGGTGCGGCTCCCGTTCACCGGCACGAGGGGCAATGACGGGCAACTCGCGCAGTTCCGGCGACGTGTCGTGCTTGTCGGGGGTCACGATCACCGGCCGGTGTTCGTCGGCCTGCGACGCCGCGGGTTGCTGCATCGCACGGGCGCCGGTGACAAACAGCCCGGCCCAAAGCACAACACCGCAGACGGCGAACACGATTCGAAAAGATGGCTTCACCTACATCCTCCAGGTCGCAAGGACCAGCCCCTGAGCATCGGCTGCGTTGCGACGAACAATTTGGGAAGCTCAAGTATATCGGTCGCAGGCTGCGCCGCGAACGCCGATTGGGCGTCCCGGAGCGAACTCCTATCTTTCAGGGGAGGAACGTGAAACGGCGTGCAGTCGGAATCTGACTATTCCACTCCACATTGGTCGGCGGAAATCCCATATAGTGCGCCCGTAAGAGGGACGTTCCATGCGACTTGTTCTGAAACCCGTTGCCGTCGCGATGCTGACGACTGCCGTTCTCATCCCCGCCGCCGCACAGCAAGGCGGCAGCGAGCGATCCGGTCCCGCGCAACCGCCACTGTGGCTGTCAGACAACGACTATCTGCGATGGCCGCTGCCGGCGGCGGAGCAGGCGTACGCCAGGCTCGATGCACACCGCATCAAGGGCTACATCGACGAGATCACCGCGATCTCGCGCAAGAGCCGCGACGATGGGAATCAGTACTGGGGCCGGATTACCGGTACGCCCTACGACAAGATGACAACCGATTGGGTGGCTGCACAGTTCCGGCGGATCGGCCTCGAACAAGTGCGCACGCAGGAATTCACCATGCTCCCGCCACAGTGGTTCCCCACATCGTGGGAAGTCTCTGTAACAGCATCAGGCAAGACGCTTCCCCTCAAGACAGCGTTTCCGATCTATCACTCGGTCGGTAGCGGCGCCGTCGATCTCGAACCGGTATGGGCCGGTCTCGGGCTCGCCGCGGATTTCATCGGCCGCGACGTGAAAGGCAAAGCCGTCATTGTCTACGGCATTCCAACGCCAGGCGGACGCTCCGATTCAGCATTGACGAACGGAGCGATTCAGCGCGCGGAGCAAGCCGGCGCAGCGGCGGTCTTCATCGTGCTTGGCTTCCCCGGGAACGTCACGAATCAGCCGACCGGCGGCGCGGCGGATCCTGCGAAGATCCCCGTCCTGATGCTCGGCAACGAAGATGGCACCGCCGTTCGTGAGCTCATCGAGAAGCAGCAGACACCGAAACTCCGCTTACGGTTGACAGTGGAGCTGCGCAGCGGACTGAAAACCGCGAGCGTGTGGGGCGTGTTGCCGGGCGTGACGGATGAAAATGTCGCTGTCATGGCGCACACCGATGCCTTCTTCGAGGGCGCCATGGA
>DASPWV010000699.1:0-18002 GCA_035637635.1 Vicinamibacterales bacterium
ATTCTCATTCAGTCGGATACCGCACGCCGAGCTTCTTCAGCGCCTCCTCTGGACAGCCTCTCCATTGAGGGACGGATCGGTTGCCGATGTATTGCAGATCGTCGATGCCCATCTTGCTGGTCCAGAACCCCGTCGCCGTGAGATCGCGAAAGCTGTTGAAGAACGCGACGCCCGCGCGATGCTCGCGCTTGGCGCGCTGAGGCCACGCGATGTCGTCGAGCACAGCGGCTCGTTCGGTGTCGCTGCACGTCACCAGCATCTTGTCGAATCGCTTCTGACATTCGAGATCCAGCCACGCCAGTCCGCCCCGCATCGCGGTCTGACGCTCGAGCTGATCGCTCATCATGAAGTCCATGAACTCGGGTACGCCTGCGTCGGTCGCACTGCCTGAGCGCTCGTCGCGCGGAATGATGACGTCCACGAGCACGCGCACGGTTTCCCATTCATGAGATGAAAAAAACTTTGGCTTGAACGGCGTGCCGCTCTCGGTGGCCTTCTGCGCAAGATGCGCGAGATCGTAAGCGGCATGCGCCTCGGCTTCCGTCCACACGAAGCCCGCGGCCAGGGGCGCCGAGGCGAGCAGGCGCAACGCGTCGCGTCGATTCACCTTCATGATTACACGCTGCCTTTCTTGCGCTCCGCCGCGATGTACTCGCTCGTGCGCATCGCCAGAGCGAGAATCGTCCACGTGACGTTCTTGTCAGCGTTCGTCACAAACGGACCGCCATCGGCGACGAACAGATTCTTCACGTCGTGCGCCTGACAGTATTGATTCACCACCGACGTTTGAGGGCTGTGGCCCATGCGCGTCACGCCGACCTCGTGGATGATGCGTCCGCCAGGCTCGATACCGTAGCCCTCTTCGGCCGAGGGCATCGGCGAGAGCGGCGTTCCGCCCATCTCGTGGATGATGGCCCTGAACGTCTCCTGCATGTGCTTCACTTGTTTGTATTCGCGGTCGGTCCATTTGAAATGGAAGCGCAGGACGGGAATGCCCCATCGATCGACGACACTCGGATCGATCTCGCAGTACGTGTCGTCATTCGGGATCATCTCGCCGCGGCCCGAAAAACTCACGGTCGCGCCGTAGAACCGGCGGTAGTCGTCTTTGAGCGCCTTGCCGTAGCCACCGCCCGCAATGGGACGGCCGCCTTCTTCGATCCCGTTGTACAGGTGCACACCACCGAGCACGCCGTAGCTGGGCATCCGGCGACCGCCGCCGATTTCAATGTGATACCCGCGCGGGAAATCGAGTTTTCGATTGTCGAGCCACCACGGCATGAACAGGTGCGCACCACTCGCGCCGTCCTCGTTGTGAGGCACGCTGCTCATCATGCGCGGAATGAATCCCCGCACGGCTGTTCCGGTCGTATCGGTCAGGTACCGGCCGACGACGCCGCTCGAGTTCGCAAGGCCTTGTGGAAATTTCGACGACTTCGAATTGAGGAGCAGGCGCGCTGATTCGCAGGCGCTTGCCGCAACGACGACGATGCGCGCGCGCGCGTGGTTGTCCTGACCCGAAGCCTTATCGATGTAGCTGACGCCGTTTGCCAGCCCGTTGTCGTCCACCGTGACCTCGCGCGCCATGGCGTTGGCCACGATGGTCAACTTGCCCGTCGCGAGCGCCGGCGGCAAGAGCACCGACGGAGACGAGAAGTTCGCCTGGGCGGCGCACCCTCGGCCGCACTGCCCGCAGTAATGACACGCGGGCCGCCCGTTGAGCGGCTGCGTGAGAATCGACAATCGATTCGCGATGACTCGAACGCCGAGGCGCTCGGCTGCCTCTTTGATCAGCAGCTCGTAGCAACGGGGCTTCGGCGGCGGCTGAAAGATCCCGTCCGGCTCGTTCGGCAATCCTTCCTTCGATCCAAACAGCCCGACAAGCGTGTCGAGCTTGTCGTAATACGGCTTGAGATCGTCGTAGGAAATTGGCCAGTCGTCGCCCATGCCGTCCAGGCTGCGACGGCGAAAATCGTCGGGTCCGAAGCGAAGCGAGATTCGGCCCCAGTGGTTGGTGCGGCCGCCGAGCATCCGCGTTCGAAACCAGTCGAACTGGTTGCCCGGCGCGGCCGTGTAAGGCTCGCCTTCGAGCGTCCAGCCGCCGAGACCGGCATCGAACTCGCCGAACTGCCGCTCGGGGATCGCCGCGCCGCGCCGCGGCGAATCGTACGGCCAGGCAAACATCTTCGAGTCGCGGCGTGTGTCCCACATCACGCCCGCCTCGAGCATGAGGACGTTGGCGCCTGCCTCGGTGAGCACCTTGGCGGCCATCCCGCCGCCGGCGCCCGACCCGACAATGACCACATCGTGGACTGTTCGGCTGCGGATGATCTGCATCGGGACCCTTCCGTCGGGAATTGTATCTCCGGCGACTCTTCTCTTGAATGCCAACTGCAAGGGGTCTAGCATCGGCCCTGATTCATTGGCTGTTCGGTCCGGTCAGCCCGCGGAAAAACCGCAGGCTTGCGGAGTTTCACCCATTGGGGAGGTGGAGAATGGCGCGCGTTCTGACTACGGCGTTCTTCGTGTTGGCCCTCGTCGCTCCTGCTTTTGCTCAAATCGATCGCGCGCAACTCGCAGGATTTGTCAAAGATCAAACTGGTGGCGTCATCCCTGGCGCGACCGTGACCGCCACGTTGAGGCGCACTGCCTTGACACAAACGACGGTCACGGACGCAAACGGCTACTACGTCTTTCCGGCGCTGGCGCCCGGAATCTATGAAGTCGCCGTCGAGCTGCAGGGCTTCAAGCGGTGGATCAAGACCAACATCACGCTCGACGCCGCTTCGAATATGTCGTTTGACGTCACGCTCGAAACAGGCGCCGTGTCCGAGATGATAACGGTCACGGCGCAGGCGACACCGCTGCAGACCGACGTTGCCATTCGAAAGACGATTGAAGCCAAAGACATCGAGCTGATGTCGCTCGGAGGCCGCAATCCGATCGGCGTCGTCAGTCTCAAAGCCGGCGTGATGGGCGGCAGCCTCAGCAACCGCGGCTTCGACGATCTTGGCAACGGGGGCTACAACATCAACGGCAGCCGGCCGGAGGAAAACACGATTGCCATCGACGGCGCCGTGGGTATTCGAACGCGTGCCAGCGGCAACATGATTGGCATCCAGGACATCGACGCTGTGCAGGAGGTACAGGTCCTGACGGCGAATTACATGCCCGAATACGGCCGTGCGAGTGGCGGGCAGATCCGGTTCGTGACGAAGGGCGGCAGCAACCGCTACAGCGGCAGCACGTCGTTCTATTATCGAGACGATTCGCTTCAAGCGAACACGTGGACGCGGAACCGCAGCACGAATCCGGCGGAAAACAGCGGACCAGCGCCATTCGATTACAAACAGTATGCGTACGCGTTTGGCGGTCCTGTACCCGGCAGCGGGCTCCGTGACAAGTTGTTCTTTTTCGGCGCGCAGGAATGGGTCGACTACTTCGCGTACGAGACAAATACCGCGATCGTCCCAACCGAGGCGATGCGCCGCGGCGATTTCAGTGAACTGCTGAATCCGAACAACGGATTCTTCGCCGGCGCGCGAATCATCACCGATCCGCTCACCGGCCAGCCCTTTCCGGGGAACATCATTCCTCAGGGTCGCCTGTCGCCAAACGGTGTGGCGCTGCTCAACGCGTATCCATTGCCCACGCCGGGGTTCCGTCAAGGCACCGCAAATCTCGTTCAAACCAGCGACAACCCGCGCAATCAGCGAAAGGACACGCTTCGACTCGATTACCGTCTCTCGCCGTCACACCAGCTCACGTTCCGCTATTCCAAGTACAACTGGACGGCTGTGGATGCCTTCCGCGGCACATTCCCATTCGCCCGCACTGACTGGGACCGCCCGAACCAAACACAGGTTGTGGGATGGACGAGCACGCTCAGCAACACGCTGCTCAACGAACTGACCTATTCGCATTCGCTCGATCAGGTGTTCATCAACGTGTTCACCGAAACGGGTCTGTACAAGCGGAGCCGCACCAGCATCAACTATCCGTATCTGTTTCCAGGTAAGGAGATCGAAGACAAGATTCCAACCGTCGCCATCAACGGCTTCAGCACCATCGACGGTGGTCCTTACCCGTCATCGTCGCAAGGTCCTATTCACACGATCTCCGACATCGCGACGATGGTGAAGGGCAGGCACACGATGAAGACCGGCGTGTTCATCGAGTACTCCGGTGAAGACGACTTCGATCAAATCAACGTGAACGCCATTCCCGGCGGCACCAACAACCAGAACGGCTCGTTCGAGTTCCTCGATGGGCGTCCTGGCGGCACGGGCCTCTCTGTTGCGAACGTCGCGCTCGGGCTTTTCAGCAACTACGCCGAGATCGGGCAGCGAGCGCTGACGAAGTGGCGCTCTCTAGCGACCGACGTGTTCGTACAGGATTCCTGGAAGCCGCGCAGCAATTTGACAATCGAAGGCGGCATCCGATGGGTGTTCTGGCCCCCGTGGTACTCGACGACCAACAACATCGTGAATTTCGATCCGCGCTTTTACGATCCGGCGCGGGCCGCGATCATCAATCCCACGACGGGGCGTCTCGTCGGCGGTGATCGCTACAACGGCATCGTCTTGCCTGGCGACGGCTTCGAGGGTGAGGGAAAGGATTTGGTTGTCGCTCAGAATCCGGCTGTTCTGGCCCTGTTCCGTGGCGAGCCGAGGGGGTTCTCGCAAATGCATTACAACGCGATCGAGCCGCGGTTCGGCGTCGCGTACTCGGTCAACGAGAAGACGGTCGCGCGCGTAAGCGGCGGTGTCTTCCACAATCGCGTCACGCTCAACGATTCAACGACGCTCGGGGGCAACCCGCCGTTCCAGCCAGTGGTCACCGTGGCGAACGGCAGCGTGGATAATCCCGGCGGCGTCGGCGGCGCGGCCGATCTGCCCTTTGGCTACACGGCGCAGGATGTGGTGTTCAAGCTTCCGACAGCGTACATGTGGTCTGCCGGCGTGCAGCGTGAAATCCGGTTCGGGATCGTCGTCGACGTGACGTATCTCGGCCGGCGCGGCTTGTATCTGCCGCGCGAACGGAATATCAATCAGCTCCTCCCCGGCACGCTTAACGCAAATCCGGGCGTCAACATCGCTGCCCTCCGCCCATACAAAGGCTATGGGTCCATTCGACTCGCTGAGAACGCCGGTCGTTCGATCTATCACAGCCTTCAGATCAGCGCGGAGCGGCGCTACAGCAATGGCTTGAAAATCGGGGCGGCGTATACGTTGGCGAAGTCGGAGGACAACGCCAGCGACAAGCGAAACACCGTGTGGAATACGTACGACGACACGGGTTTTTGGGGACCGTCGAATTACGATCGCCGGCACGTCTTCAACATCGGCTACATCTACGATCTGCCCTTCTGGCGCGCACAGGACACGTTGCTGAAGAACCTGCTGGGCGGATGGCAAATCTCCGGCGCGACGTTCTTCCGAACCGGCACGCCGTTCTCGGTGCTGCGGACCAACGACATCGCGGGTGTCGGAGACGGCGCCTTCGGTCAGCCGTACAATCTCGTTGGCGACCCCAAGGTGAAGAATCCCAAGTTCTCGAACGGATCGGACGACAATTTCTGGTTCAACCCAGCGGCCTTCCAGGCGCCAGCGCCTGGTACGTTCGGGAACGCGCCGCGCAATCTCCTGTATAACCCTGGACAGCAGCAGTGGGACATGGCGCTCTTCAAGACCTTTGCCTTGGGCGGCGTTCGAAAGCTGCAGTTCCGCGCGGAGTTCTTCAACTTCCCGAACCATCCCAACCTCGGTGGAACGGGGGCCCAATTAGGCGCACAATCGAATCAGCTGACCGGCAACCTGGGATACGCGGATCCGACGAGTGCGACCTTTGGGCGTTTGACGGCCAAGACCAACGATCGGCGGGACATCCAACTGAGTCTCCGCTTCCAATTCTGAGGTGAGGCGAATGGCCATCTCTCGACGCAGATTCATCGAAACGGTCGGGACAACGGGCGTGGGGCTGACGATCGTCCCACGCCACGTGTTGGGACGTGGTCTCACCGCGCCGAGCGATCGACTGAACATCGCCGGCGTCGGCGTCGGCGGCATGGGCAAGACCAACATGCTCAACGTCTCGCGCGGCAACAACATCGTCGCGCTTTGCGACGTTGATTGGGACTATGCGGGCAAGGCGTGGGACTCGCTGGCCGCCAACCTCAAACGCGAAGAGGAGCGGCTCCCCAAGGTCACCGAGACTCTGGCGCGCCGCAACAGCGTGGAGCGAATCGAGTCGCTGAAGAAAGTCATGGCGGAGGATCTTCCGCGCATCAAGCGGTATCGCGATTACCGCGAGATGCTCGAGAAGCAGAAGGACATCGACGCGGTGGTCGTCGCAACGCCGGATCACATGCACGCGCTCATCGCGCTGCACGCGATGGACCTCGGCAAGCACGTCTACGTGCAAAAGCCGTTGTGCTGGTCGGTACACGAGGCGCGGCAACTCGCGAAAAAGGCGCGACAAAAGAAAGTCGTCACGCAGATGGGCAACCAGGGACACTCCTGGGACGATGGACGGCGGGCGGTGGAATGGATACAGGCAGGCGCGATCGGCGACGTGCGCGAAGTGCATGTCTGGACAAACCGGCCGCTCGCCTACTGGCCGCAGGGCATTCCACGGCCGCAGCCGCAGCGGATTGCATCAGAGCTCAAATGGAACATGTCAGGCGTGATGGCGCGGCTCGCCAACGCGATGGGCCTCTATTCACAACCCGAGACGCTGGCGTGGGATCTCTTCCTCGGACCTTCGCCCTTCGTCGAGTATCACCCCGTGTATCACCCGTTCAACTGGCGCGGCTGGGTCGACTGGGGCTGCGGCGCCATCGGCGACATGGGCGCGCATCTGATCGATCACGCGTACTGGGCGCTCAATCTCGGCTATCCAGCGACGATTGAAACCGTCGCGACGCCGTTCAACAAGGCATGCTTCCCGATGGCCACGACGACGTACTACGAATTTCCGGCGCGGGGCACGATGCCGGCTGTGAAGCTCACGTGGTACGACGGCGGTCTCATGCCTAACCGGCCTGACGAGCTCGGCGAAGAAGCGCTCAAAGGCGAAGGCGGCGCGATCATGATCGGCAGCAAGGGCAAGTTGATGTACGACACCTACGGCCTCAATTCACGCCTGCTGCCGAGGTCGTTTGCGGATTCGGTGGGAACGCCGAAGCAGACGCTGCCGAGAATTATGACGAACCACGAGCAGAACTGGGCAAACGCCGCCAAGGGCGACGGAACGGCGTCAACGCCGTTCGAGTACGCCGCGCAGTTGACTGAAGTGATGCTGCTCGGAGTGGTCGCACTCCGCGCGGGAGGGAAGATTCACTACGACGGCGCAAACACGAGGATCACGAACATCCCGAGCGCGAACGATCTCCTGACGAGGGAATATCGCGACGGATGGTCGCTCGACTGAATCGGCGGTTCCTTCACGGAGGTTCCGACGCATACGTTCGCTTACGCACGTTCACGGCGGTTCCTTCACAAGGGTTCCGCCACGTGCGTTCGTACACGATCGTTCACGTGGGTTCCATGACGTACGTTGTTCACGGGATCCTGGCAACGTTCGCCAGCGAACCTCCGTGAACTCACGTGTACGAACGTACGTGAGGAACGTTCGTGAGGGAACCTCAGTGAACGACGTGTACGAATGTCCGTGAAGGAACTCGCGTGATGGAACCACGCGAGACAGTCACGTCTACAGGGTTTTTATCTTGATATTTCGATACCACACAAGATTGCCGTGGTCCTGGAGCGCGATATATCCGCGCTTCGCGCGGCCGTAGCCTGCCATCGTTGCAAACTTGCTGGCCTTGACGCGCTTCTCCCAGTCGTCGCTCCACAACTCGTACTCGAGGAGCTTGACGCCGTTCATCCAATGCTCTACGTGCGGGCCCTTGACGACGAGCCGAACGTCGTTCCACTCGCCAACTGGTTTGGTCACGTCGCGCACGGGCGCGTGCATCGCGTAATTCGATCCGGCTGACGTAAGCGGGTTCTGTCCGTCTTTGTGCTGCGCGTTGTCGAGCACCTGCATCTCCGGCCCGGTGACGTAGGTCTCCTCGCCATCGGTCGTGACGTGAAACATGATTCCGCTGTTGCCGCCCTCCGAGATCTTCCACTCGAGGCGCAGCTCGAAATCGCCAAACTGCTCCTTGGTCATGAGATCGCCGCCGCTCGACTCGCGAACGAGGAGTCCGTCGACTGCCTTCCACCCGGCCGGCGGCGTCGCCGTCTTGAATCCGCGCCAGTTGGCCAGAGTCTTCCCGTCGAACAACAGCTTCCAACCCTCCGATTTTTCTTTTGCGGTCAGCGTATTCATCGCGCCGTTCTGTGCCATCGCAGTGCTCCCGCAGGCGAAGAGGACCAGCACCGCCACACTGCACAGCGCTTTTGACACCCACGGGAAGTCGACCGGACCCTCACGAAAGGCCCACGGCGTGCGAAGCGCGCGGCCTACCGCAGGCCACGCTACGATTCCAGCTCTTTTCGGCAGTAGTCGAGGCATCGCCTCACCTCCTGAACGGTGTCGCCACCTTCGTACTCGTATTCGATGTTTGCGGGAATCGCCCACTTGCGATCGCGCAGCATTCTGAGGACCGGCCCGATGGGCGTGTCGCCCTCGCCAAATGGTACGTTTGGACCGTCATTGCGTTTGCGGTCCTTGATATGCAGGGACACGATGCGATCGTGGTGCTCGCGGAGAAATTCCACCGCGTCGAAGTTTGCCGCCGTAAAGTGACCGATATCCAGGTTGACGGCGATATACGGACCCGCTTTCATCGCGGCGATGAAGTTCTCTGGCGTCGCGAACTCGTTCGGATCGATCTTCGAGTGATTGTGCATGCCCACAGGAATCTTGTATCGCGCCGCGACAGCCGCGACACGCGGCACGACGCCGATGTTCGCCGATGACGTAATCACCGGCGCGCCGAGCGCTTTCGTCATCTCGAAGCCGCGTTCGATCTCACGATCCGAGAAGTTGTCCTTGAAGCTGATGTTGTAGGCCGTGATGGCGATGCCGGCCCGATCGAACTTGTTCTTGATCGCTCGAAACTCGTCAAGGGACACGGTCTCGCGCCACCGGCGCATTTCGTCACGCTTGACGTCCTTGGGTTCCACATGCTCCTGCCAAAGCTCGCAATTTGACAGCCCAGCCTCCTGCATCGCGACGATCAGCGCGTCGCGCGGCCGATCGCGGAAGCTGTAGCTCTGCGCCCCCAACGACACGCCACGTATCGGCGGTCGCCGCACGCCGAAAGCATCAGCCGGCCGGGACAAGGCCGACAGCAGTCCGCCAAACGTCAGGCAGCTCCATTGGCGCCGCGTCATCATGCTCATCATGCTATTGGCGCTCGACGCGCCGGGCAACCGGTGGTTGATAACGTTCGAGTCCGTCCGGCTTCCAATCGATGACGCGTTCCTGCTCGGCGCTCATATAGCACGCCATCAGCAGCTCGGTCACGTCGCGGCCCGCCCGAAAATCCAGCTCGGGCTGCACGCCGTCGGCAAACGCGCGCACGAATGTGCGATTCTCCGCCTCGTAACCATAATCTGCGGACTCGTTGCCCAGCAGAGGCATCAGTCCTTGTTCGGCATTCTGCTTCTCGACGAGATCCTCGCCGCTCGTGCCGCGAAGGCGCCGCGAAAAGAACACCTTCGTGCCGCTGTCGAGGGTGCTGATCGACATCGAATACTCCGGACCGAGCAGCTCCATCGTCAACCGCAGCCCGGCGCCGACAAAACTCCAGGATGTTGTCGCCTCAACCACGAGCGGCAATCCGTCATCGTCAACGTAGTTGACCGTGGCGCGCGCGAAGTCCTCGGCGGGATGAAGCTTGTAATCGACGTCAGCGCTCATCATCTCTTTCAACAGTTCGATGTATTCCGGACGCGACCACTTGAGCGACGCGATTTGCGCCGAAACCTTTGTCGGCCGGATGCTGCTGCGCGGCGCGCCAGGTTTGGTGAGCAGGTAACGGCCGACCTCCAGACTGTGGCACATCATGTCGTTCAGCACGCCGCCGCCCTGCAGATCGCCACGCCAGAACCACGGCATGTGCGGACCGCCGTGTTCTTCGGCCGCTCTCGCAAGATACGGGCGACCCGCGAGTGCCGCACCGCGCGCCCACACGATTGCTTTTCCGCGTTCCACGCCCGGCGCAAACAGCTGGTTTTCGAGATACCCGTGCAACAGGCCGGCGTGCTCGGCAAGCTCGACCATCCGGTTTGCCTCCGCCACATTCCGGCCGAGCGGCTTTTCACAGGCGATACCGACAAGCTGCGCGCCCCGCGAAATCGCGTCGACAACGCGCTCCATGTTCTCGATGCGTGCGAAGTTCGGGCCGCAGATCCAGATGCAGTCGATGACCGGGTCGCTGACCATCGCCTCGATCGAATCGTACGCTTTCGCATCGCCGACACGGAGCTCGCGCGCGAGCGCCGCGGCTTCCTCGGCGCGCTCGCGATGCGGGCTCCAGACACCGCGCACGTCGGCGTCGCGAACGGCGGGCCACGACCGGATGTGGAAGCGTGTGATGAAGCCGCTGCCGACGAAGCCTACGCCAAGTATTCGCCGCGCCATGCTGCCGAACTATAGTGCATTCCGATTATCATCGGCCTGCGCGCCATGACCACACCTTCGACCATCCGGCTGTCCGCAATGATGTTCCTGGAATACGTCATCTGGGGATCGTGGCTCCCCTTGCTGGCGCTGTACCTGAGCGACGTGCTCGGGTTCACCGGCAGCCAGATCGGCTGGATCTTCGCGACGCAGGCCGTCGCGTCGATCGTGGGGCTTTTCGTCGGCGGTCAGGCGGCCGATCGCCTCATCTCCACCGAAAAACTGCTGGCTCTCAGTCATGCGATTGGCGGTACGGCGATGATGCTGCTGGCAGCACAGACATCGTTCTGGCCGTTCTTCGCGATCATGCTGGTCTATCAGCTCGCGTACATTCCAACGCTGTCACTGACCAATGCCATCGCGTTCCATCACGTGGCAGACGCGACGAACGATTTCGGGAAGATCCGGATGTGGGGAACGATTGGATGGATTGCCGCCAGTTGGCCGTTCGTGTTTCTCCTCGCGGGAAAGACGGGTCCTGAGCTGCATGCGGCGCTGCGCAGCATCTTCATGGTGGCGGGCCTTGCGTCGTACGCGCTCGCCGCGTTCTCGCTGACACTTCCGCGCACGCCGCCGGCGACCGACGCGCGCGCGAGAAACGCTCCGCTCGAAGCGATTCGGCTGCTCGCGGTGCCGGCTTTTCTCGTGCTGTTCATCGTGACGTTCATGGACGCGCTCGTCCACCAATGCTATTTCCAATGGACGAGTCCGTTTCTGGAACGCGCGGGCCTCGCAGCGAATTGGATCATGCCCGCCATGAGCATCGGACAGATTGCCGAGATTGCGACGATGGCCGTCCTCGGTATGGTGCTGCGCAAGCTCGGATGGCGAACAACGATGGCCGTCGGAATTGCGGCGCACGCAGTGCGGTTTTTCACGTACGCGATCGGCGAGCCGCTCTGGCTGATGGTGGCGGTCAACGTCGTCCACGGCATGTGCTACGCGTTCTTCTTCGCGGCGGTCTACATTTTCGTCGACGAGCATTTCCCGAAAGAGGCGCGGGCGAGCGCGCAAGGTCTATTCAATCTGCTGATTCTCGGTCTGGGACCGTTTGTGGGCAGCCTGCTTTGGGGCACGCTCGGCGATCGATTCCGCACGATCGGCGGCGGAGTGGATTTTTCGACGCTCTTCATGGTGCCGGCGTGGCTGGGCGTGGCAGCGCTCATTCTGCTGCTCGTCGCCTTCCATCCGGCGCCTGCGCCGGATCGTATTCGCGAGTCGCGTGCCGCCGCCTGACGCATGGCCGATTCCCCTTCGTTTCGAGTCATTCCGTCCATCGAGCAGCTCCGGCAGCGCCCCGGTGTGTCGGCGCTCGAACAGCAACATGGGCACGCGGCCACCGTCGCCGCGCTGCGCGAAGCGAGCGCTGCCGTGCGTCAGAGGATCGCCGACCGGCCCGGCGATGCTCCGCCCGATGGCGACAGCGCGGCGCGTGAAATCGAGCGGGCTGCCGGACAGCGTTTGACCGCTCAGTTCCGAGGATCGCTCCGGCCGGTCATCAATGCTACCGGTGTTGTGATTCACACCAATTTGGGCCGGGCGCCGCTCGCGGCGGCAGCATTCGAACGGCTCGCCGCAATCGCCCGTGGCTACTCGAATCTGGAATACGACGTCGAGCGCGGCACGCGCGGCTCCCGCAGCGTCCATGCGGACGGCCTGCTATCGGCAATCACAGGTGCAGAGGCGGCCGTCGTCGTGAACAACAACGCCGCGGCCACGCTGCTGATTCTGGCGGGGCTTGCGGCGGGACGTGAGGTGATCATCTCGCGCGGCGAGCTGGTGGAAATTGGCGGCGGCTTCAGGGTGCCTGACGTCCTGGCACAGTCGGGCGCCGTGCTCCGCGAGATCGGCACGACCAACCGAACGCGAATAGCTGATTATCGAGCGGCGATTGGTCCGAAGACCGCGATGCTGCTTCGTGTTCATCCCTCGAACTTCCGGATCGAGGGGTTTACCGAGCGGCCGCCGCTCGATGCGCTCGTCGAGGCGGCGCACACAGCGGGCATTCCGCTCGTTGAAGATCTCGGCAGCGGGTGTCTGCTCGAGTCATTGGCTGCTGAGCCCTCGGTTCAGGCATCGGTTTGCTCCGGTGCCGATCTGGTCTGCTTCAGCGGCGACAAGCTGTTAGGTGGACCTCAAGCCGGAATCATCGTCGGACGTCGCGCGCTGGTCGAGCGGCTCAAGATGCATCCGCTGATGCGCGCGCTTCGCGTCGACAAGCTGACGCTCGCCTCGCTCGAGGGCACGTTGACCGAG
Organism: Vicinamibacterales bacterium; assembly: GCA_035637635.1. Lineage (GTDB taxonomy): Bacteria > Acidobacteriota > Vicinamibacteria > Vicinamibacterales > UBA2999 > DASPWV01. The sequence goes on from DASPWV010000699.1 coordinate 12,895, forward strand.
TACCTCGGCGGGCGCGCAGAGGAAACGGTGCCCGTGCTGCGGATGATCCGTCTGGACGCGGCCACAATCGAGGCGCGCGCCCGGACAATTGCGAATCGCCTGCACGCGATTGGCGGCTGGACGGCGTCGCTCACGAGCGGATCGTCAGCAATCGGCGGCGGCAGCGCACCGGGCGTGGAGCTCCCGACCGTCCTTCTCTCGCTCTCGCGCGAAGGCCTCTCCGCCGATCAGCTCGAGGCCGCTCTTCGCGGCCTCGATCCGCCCGTCATCGCGCGCATTATCGACGATGGCGTCGTGCTCGATCTGCGCACCGTCGATCAGGCGGATGACGATCGATTGGCCGAATTGATCTCGCGGGCCTGAACTCGTCGGGAGTGGCTTTAGGCCTTCCGTTTTTTCGATCGCACCAACAAGACGGGTATGTCGACGAGGTGGCGGAGCCTGTCGGCGGTCGCTCCCAGCAAGACGTCTTTGACGAATCGATGGCCATGGGTTGCGAGCGCGATCAGGTCCGCGTGTTCCTCCTCCGCGGCGCGCGCAATTTCGCTCGCAGGGTCGCCCATTCCCAGGCGCGTGTCCACCTCAAAGCCTCGCCCGATGAGCTCTTGCCGGAGGCCTTCGAGGTACGCGCGATCCGCGCGCATTTCTTCGGATTCACGCAGATCGAGCTGGTCGTAATTGCGCGCGGCCCAGCCGTCGGCGACGTGGACAATCACGAGCTGCGCGCCGGTAAGTCGCGCCAGCTCCTGCACGTGCTCGATCACAGCGCGGTCGGTCGGCGAGTTCTCGGCTGCGATCAGTATGCGCTTGTACATCGTGTTAGCCCGCGAACACCTGATACAACAGCCACGCGTTGAGCGCCGCAATGACGACGGCGACCGGCCAGGCGAGCGCCTGCACCCAGAGCGGCGCGGCAAGGTCGCCCAGACGCTTGCGATCCCCCGAGAACATGACCAGCGGGAACACGGCAAACGGCAGCTGCAAGCTGAGAATCACCTGGCTCAGGATGAGAAGCGAGCCGGTTCCGCTTTCACCGTACATGATCACCGTGATGAGCGCCGGCACGATCGCGATCGACCGTGTGATGAGGCGGCGCAGCCAGGGACGGAGGCGGATGTTGAGAAACCCCTCCATGACGATTTGTCCGGCGAGCGTCCCCGTCAGCGTGGAGTTCTGTCCCGACATCAGAAGGGCCACCGCAAAGACGCTTGCCGCAATCGCCGAGCCGAGCAGAGGCGACAGCAGCGCGTACGCATCGGAAATGTCGGCGACCCCTTCGTGACCGCGGCCATGAAAGATCGCGGCGGCCATGATGAGGATGGCGCTGTTGATCAGGAGCGCAGAGGTGAGCGCCGCGGTTGAATCAATGGTCGCGTAGCGAATCGCCTCGCGCCGGCTATCGAAGTCGTCACCGTACTTCCTCGTCTGCACGATCGATGAATGGAGATAGAGGTTGTGCGGCATGACGGTCGCGCCGAGAATCCCGAGCGCGATGTACAGCATGTCCGGATTGCGCGCCACCTCCACTGTCGGCACAAATCCAAGCAGTACGCCCGCGTAGTCGGGGTGTGCGAGCCACAGCTCCATCGCAAAGCAGCCGCCGATGCCGACGATGAGCAACACGACGAGTGCTTCGATGGCGCGGAATTGATAATGCTGCACGGTGAGAATGACGAGGACGTCGGCCACCGTGAACATGACGCCCCACACGAGCGGCAGGCCGAACAGCAGGTTGAGCGCAATCGCCGAGCCGATCACTTCGGCGAGATCGCAGGCGGCAATGGCAATCTCCGCAAGAATCCAGAGCGCCAACGCAACCGGCCGGCGGTACTGATCACGGCAGCTCTGCGCGAGATCGCGACCGCTCGCAATACCGAGCCGCGCAGAGAGCGATTGCAGCAGAATCGCCATCAGATTCGACAACATCACCACGCTGAGCAGCGTGTAGCCGTAGCGTGCGCCGCCCGCGAGATCCGTCGCCCAATTTCCGGGATCCATGTAGCCGACGGCCACGAGATAGCCAGGGCCGGTGAAGGCAAAGAGCTTGCGCCAGAACCCGGAGGGAATCGGGATCGATCGGTAGACTTCAGGAAGACTGGGGACGCGTGTCTCGGCAGGCATCAGAAAAAGGACCCTCGCAGCCCACTACCACATCCACCTTCAGATCGCGACCGGGTGACGCGCCTCGTAAAGCATCACTTCCGTGCCTCCAGGCAACGCGAGCATCACCGTGATTCCCCAACCTTCGTCGTGTGGCTCCCCCTTGACGTCGATGCCTTTGGCCCGCAGCTCCCGAACAGTGTTGTTGATGTCATCACACATCAGCGTGAACTGGTGACGCACGCCTGCTGCGTAATTGGGGCCTTCCGCCGGGTGAACGCCCAGTTCGGCCGGTGGCAGCCTGAAGATCAGCCATCCGTCGCCGGCGTCTACGTGCTTCCATCCGAACACGTCTCTGAAGGTGGCCCGCAGTTTCTCGGGCTCAGAGGTATAGAGAAGAACGTGTGCGCCAACGATGGCCATGTGAACCTCCGCGATTAGAGTGCCTAGGGTGCCTAGAGTGCCTAGAGTGCCTAGAGTGCGTCCTAGGCGCATTAGGCACTCTAGGCACTTCAGGCACTTCAGGCACTTCAGGCACTTCAGGCACTTCAGGCACTCTAGATATCAAATAATGCATCGAATTCGGCAAACGGCATCGCGCGACCGAGACGGCCAAAGCTTCCGTGCTGCGCGATGTCGCGTGCGGCGTGCAGAAAGCTCGTCCACGCGACACGCGCCAGTGCCCCGCCCACGCTGATGCGCCGCACACCCCACTCGGCAAGCTCGGCCATCTTCGCAAAGTCGCTGCCGACGAGCACGTTCACGGGTTTCGGACGAACCGCATCCACAATGGCCACGATCTCCGTCTTGCTTCGAATACCCGGCGCAAAGAGACAGTCGGCGCCGGCGTCGGCGTAGGCAGTGAGGCGGCGAATCGTTTCGGCGAGATCGGGCCGGCCGACGATGAATCCTTCCGATCGGCCTGTCAGAACGATGCTTGCTCCACTCTCATCGATTGCTTGACGTGCAGCCCTGACGCGCTCGGTCGCGAGAGTGAAATCAAATAACGGAGCCGAGCCTTCACCAGTTGAGTCTTCGATTGATAGACCGGCGATACCGGTCGCCACTGCAGCCGCCACGTTCCTGCCGACGCCCGCCGGCTCAATGGCAAAGCCGCGCTCGAAATCCGCGCTAATGGGCACGTCGATGCTGTCAACGAGCAATCGATAGTGGCCGAGCGCTTCCTCGAGCGAGACACCGTTGTCGCGACGACCGAGCGACCACGCCAACCCCGAGCTCGTTGTCGCGAGCGCTTTGAAACCCAGTTGAACAAGCAGACGCGCGCTGCCGATATCCCACGGATTGGGACACACAAAACAACCCGACGCGTGCAGTTCGCGAAAGAGCTCTCGGCGGGCAGCAGGATTCATTGCGAGAGTTCCTCAGCGCCTCTCCTCGCCGACGGAAATCGCGAGTCCATCGGGATCGAGATACTGCGCGACGCGCGCGCCGAAGACTTGCTTCGGCTGCTGAAGGCACGGAACGTTGTGGCCGACCATGCGCGTATGGAATTGATCCAGGTCCGGCACCTGCAGTCCCGGGCGACAGCCGCCCGCGCGAGGATGCGCTGAAGCGGCTCCTTCGTCGGTGGCCGGTTCACTTGCGTGAAGCGCCAGCGTGGCGCCCTCGGTGGCGAACTCGGTCCATCCAGGCGACTCGAACCGGAGAGGCAGGCCAAGCACGTCCCCATAGAAGGCCGTCGAGCGCTTCATATCGCTGACGAAAACGATCGCGTAGTTCAGACGCATAGCAGCTCCGTGCCCGTCGGTTTCTCACTATCGAGTGCAAGATCCGTCGATGCCACAATCACCCAGGAGGCGTTCTATGAAGCATTTGCGTGTTTCGTGCCAGGGGGTCGTATCTTGGGGTTCGCCCTGAGTGAGCTATCCATCAGCGACCGCAGACAGCTGTGAATTCCCGCGCGTGCCGAGGTACTCGCTGAAGATGCCGGCAATCACCGTGCGCTCGGCGACAAAACCAGCGCGTCGAATTGACGCGAGGATCACTTCCGGCGCAACGCAATAGGCAATCGTCTCCCAGTAGAACTTCATGAGCTGCGACGAGTGCGTGCTGCGGGTGCCGATCCGCGTGAGATATGGCACGACCGTGCCGAAATACGCTTGCATCAGCATCGACCCGAGGGTTGACGCTGGCTTGGTGATCTCGAGCAGCAGCAAGCGGCCACCTGGTTTCAGCACGCGCGCGTACTCGGCGAACAATTGGTCGAGATCGCCGACATGTCGGAGAGCGTATCCCATCGTGACGTAATCGAACTGGCCATCCGAAAACGGAAGCGATTCGCCGAGACCCTGAACGAGACCCGTCGTGCCACGGTCACGGCCTGTAACCATCATCTGGATTGAGGGGTCGATTCCAATGACACGGCCGGACGATCCGACGAGACGCGCAGCTTCCCGCGCCAGCAGTCCGGTTCCCGTTCCGACGTCGAGGACGTCCAGGTCCGTCCGCAAGCCCGCACGGACGAGCGCCGCCCGCCGATAAGCCGCGCCTGATCCGAACGACATGATGGCGCACGCCCGCTCGTAGTGGCGCGCCGATCGATTGAACATGGCATTGACGACGCGCTGCCGATCTTCAGGGCGTGTCCAGTATCCGGGCAGAAGAGGCAGCGGAGCGCGAACCATGCTCACGATCGCGGTCCCTGGCGGCCATCGCTCACCGCCCCGGCGACGCTCAGTGTCTGCTCCGGCGGAGGCCGCATGGTCGAGCGGCTTTTGGCTGACGGCTTGTGCCTGTCGCGTGGTGAGCGAATCCCTCGCGCGAACGAACGGACAAACGTGAACCAGCGCTGCAGCCGAACGAGCAGAAAGAACGAGGCCACCCAGCAGCGCGTCGCTGGAGGAGGACGCCAGTAACCGGCGAAGACTGTGACAAGCGCGCGGAACATCCGGACGGGCGGCGCTTCGGCGAAGAAAAGCTCGCGGAACTCCGGCGTATAGAAGCCAAGCACGAAACGGCGGAACGAGGAGTAGCGCTGCCGCTGGCGG
>DASPWV010000700.1:0-4479 GCA_035637635.1 Vicinamibacterales bacterium
GGCGGATCTCCGCGCCTATAACCAGCGGCTGATCGATTACGCGCAAAGCGGCGGCACGGTAATCGTCAACTACAACAAGTTCGAGTTCAATGAGGCGCAATACGGTCCGTATCCCGGCAAAGTCGGGCGAGAACGCGTCACCGATGAGAACGCTGAACTACGTCTGCTCGCACCTCAGCACTCTGTGTTCAACACGCCGAACGCAATCGGCCGTCCTGACTGGACGGGTTGGGTGCAGGAACGCGGCTTGTACTTCTTCGACACCGCAGATCGCGATCCGCGCTACACCGACCTCATCGAGTTCACGGAGCCGTTTCCCTACAATCAGGGCGCGAAGCTGGGTGCACTGGTCGAAGCCAAGGTTGGGCAAGGACGCTGGATTTACATCGGCCTCGGGTTATGGCGACAACTGCCGGCAGGCACGCCGGGCGCATTCCGGCTGATGGCAAATCTCATCAGTCTCGGCACAGCGCCGAAGCCTGTTGGAGGAACCGAGCCGCCCCACCGTTAAACGCTGCAGCGAAATGGCCGGTCTAAGCGCAGTAGGGCGGGCACGCGCTTTTCGTCCCCCGGGGTCATACAGGCGAGCTTCAGCGGGGTATCGCCGAAGCGGTGCGGTTGCGCAGGCGGATACATTGCCGCTGCGGAGGTTCGCAATTCCGCACGCGATGTTCTTGTCAGACGACTTCGGTGGTTTACACACCGGAGTCACGGCGTTAGGATCGTCGTTTCGCTTCCCAGCAGGCCGTCGTGAAATTGTTCACGGCCTGCGAGGACACGGAGAACTCGCTACGCCTGTGAGAGACACGGAGAAAACAGGCGAGTTTCCGCTTAGCTCTGTGTCCTCTGATCAATGCTCGGCTCCGTGATTCAAGCCCGTGGCAGTTTTGCCACGGGCTGCCAGGGGATCGACCAATTATGGCCAGAGGTGAGCACCAGCTCGAACACGTCCTCCGGCGGATCGGGTTCGGCGCGAGCAGCGCGGAGCTCGCGGCCTACTCAGGGCAGTCGTTGAGTGCAGTCATCGACGCGCTGCTCAATTACGAGCAGTTTCCCGACGACGTCGATTCAAACATCGGAAAGCCGGACTACATCAGCGTCACGACGCGCGGACAATTTTCGCCGAACACCGTCATCAACGATGCGCGTCAGCGCGAGCTGTTTCGAATGGTCCACAGCCGCCGGCCGCTGCAGGAAAAGATGGCGCTCTTCTGGCACAACCACTTCGCGACCGCCTACAGCAAGATCAACGGCACTTATGGATCCGTGCACGCCACGAAATTGATGGCGGGACGTCAGGGCGAAATTGCCGGCAACCAGCGGGGACAGTACGAGCTCTTCCGACAGAAGGCAACGGGCAGCTTCGCCGACTTGCTGTTCGAGGTGGCAAAAGATCCCGCGATGCTCGTGTGGCTCGATGGCCGAAACAACACGCGGCAGCGGCCGCAGGAAAACTTCGGCCGCGAGGTGATGGAGCTGTTCACGATGGGTGTGGGCAACTACGTCGAGGCCGACGTGTACGCGGCGGCGCGCGTGTTCACGGGTTGGACGCTGCAGTTGTCAGGGGATCGAACGAGCGCCGATACCTCGTACTACGAGTTCGTGTTCAACGGGAACAATCACGATACGAACGCGAAGGAGTTTACGTTCGCGATTTATCCCGACGGTGGCAAGACAATCCCTGCGCGTGCAGCCGGGCAGGGCATGCAGGATGGACTCGATTTCATCCTCGCGTTGACGCGGCAGCCGGCCACCGCGTTTCGTCTTGCGTCGCGTCTCTATCAGTTCTTCATCAGCGAGACAGAGGCGCCCAGCAACGAGGTCATCAGCGATCTCGCCAACACCTACATGCAGAACAACTACAACATCAAGACGGTGTTGCGCCGGTTGTTCACTGCCGACTATTTCTTCGCGTCGGAGTACAAACGGTATTCCTGGCCGGTGGAATTCGTCGTCCGCTCGATCAAGGAAACGGGCTGGACCGGGTTCACGGTTGACGCCGCCATGACACCGCTCACCAACATGGGGCAGCAGCTGTACGAACCGCCCGACGTGAACGGCTGGGCGCTCGGCGCCGAGTGGTTCTCCACGGCGTCGATGCTCGCGCGAATGAATTTCGCGGCGACGCTGATGGGTAATCAGAAGTTCAATCTCGGACGCGAGCTCGTCCCCTATCGCCAATCGCCCGATCGCGTCGTCGATTCGCTGCTGAATCGGTACAACTACGCGCCGATGTCGAGCGACGTGTACGCGGCGCTCATGGAGTACGCGCGCGCCGGCGGCGCATGGACCGGCAACGACACGCAGCTGAATAACAAGACTGCGGGTCTCGCGCGGCTCATCGTGGCGTCGGGTGAGTACCAGTTCAACTAACGGAGAACGCCATGAAGTTTTCGAGACGCGAATTCGTCAAAGGCGGCGTCACGGCGTTCACGTTTGGGTTTGCCGCGCCCGAGTTTCTGACCGATCTAGCGATTGCGCAGGGTCAGACCGGCCGGACGCTCGTGGTGCTCTACCTCGCGGGCGGCAACGACGCGCTGAGTACGTTGATTCCCTATCGCGATCAGGCCTACTACAGCCGGCGGCCGACCATCGCCGTGCCGGCCGGGAACGTCCTGCAGGTCGGCACCGATTCTGCGGGCAACGAGCTCGGCCTGCATCCGAGGCTCACGAATCTCAAAGCAATTTTCAATCAAGGCCGGCTGGCGCTGATTCAGCGAACCGGGTATGCCAATTCGAGCCGGTCGCACTTCCAGGGGTTCGATATCTGGGGCACCGCAAACCCCAGCGTGACGCAGGGCACGGGCTGGCTGGGACGATATCTCGACACGCTGCCGGCGCCGGTGGATCCGCTCGTCGGATGGAACACCACGCGCGAGACGCCGCGGCCCCTCATGGCGCGCACCGTCGGCGTGCCCGCGATCACGAGTCCGGCGACGTACTCGTTTTCCAGCCCCAACAGCGGCACTCCAACCGAAGCAGCGTTCGAGCGAACCGCCGCCGTGAAAATTTCGTCGCACCTGCCGGTCGATCAGCCGTACCTCGCGTACGTGAACTCGACGGCTCAGGCGGCCCTGGGCACGCTCGATCAAGTGGCGAAGGTCGCCTCCTACAACCCGACGGTGACGTACCCGGCGAACAACGGCCTCGCCCAGGCCCTTCGTGCGGTGGCGGGCGCCGAAAACAAACAGATTGGCACGAAGATCTTTTGGGTGCAGACCGGCGGCTTCGACACACACTCCGCCGAGGGCGTCAATACCGGTGCGTATGTCACGCTGATGGCGACGCTTGACGACAGCATCGCCATGTTCTATCAGGATCTGAGCAATCAGGGACTGCTCGACTCAACCCTCGTGATCGTGTTTTCCGAGTTCGGGCGGAGAATAAACGAAAACGGAAGCGCAGGCACCGATCACGGCGCCGGTGGACTGATGATGGCATTCGGCGGCGGTGTTCGTGGCGGTTTGTATGGAACGGCCGCGAATCTCGCGACCGATCCGGCGAATCCCACGCTCGAGAACAGCGCGGCTGACGTCAAGTACGAGACGGACTTCCGATCGGTCTACGCGAAAGTCATCGACAACTGGCTGGGGAGCAACTCGGTCGCGATCCTGCAGGGCGACTTCAAGGCTGGCGCACCGGGCTTCCTGTAGCGACGTTGGGAGTGCAGGGCGTAACTCGCCACTACTTGCTGCGGCCCCGTGTGTCACGGAGTGGCGGCCCTTCAGGGCCGCCGTCGTGATGTGCACGCGTCAGAACAAATCCGCCAAGGCCTCGTCGAGCGTCGTGAAGCGAAACCTGAATCCCATCTCCATTGCTTTCGCTGGAATCGCCCGCTGACCTGCCAACAGCAAGTCCGCCATTTCTCCCAAGGCAACTCGCAGAGCGATTGCCGGCACGGGCAAGACGGCTGGCCGATGGAGCGCGCGGCCGAGCGCGCGGCTGAATTCTGCGTTCGCGACCGGATTCGGCGCTGTTGCATTGAACGGGCCGCGTGCGTCCGGCTCAGCGATCATCCATCGCACCAGACGGACCCAATCGTCGCGGTGAATCCACGGCATGAACTGAGCGCCCGAGCCCAGGCGGCCGCCGACCCCAAACCTGAACGGCAGCAGCATGCGCGCGAGCGCGCCGCCTTCCGCATCGAGCACCAGGCCTGTGCGAACGGTGGCCACGCGTGCGAGAGACGAGGCCTTTTCCGCCTCGCGTTCCCATGCGATGCAGACGGCGGCGAGAAAGTCACGTCCCGGCGTGGTTGATTCCGTCACGATCTCGCCGCCGCGCGGTCCGTAGTATCCAACACCCGACGCGCTCACGAGCACCTGCGGCGGCCGCGATGCGAGTTGGATAGCGGCCACGAGGCTGCGCGTGGCCAGCAGTCGGCTCGATTCAATCTCTCGTTTTCGTCCCGCACTCCATCGTCGATCGGCAATGCCGGCGCCGGCGAGATTCACGACGGCGTCGACACCGTCGAGCACA
>DASPWV010000701.1:0-5421 GCA_035637635.1 Vicinamibacterales bacterium
AGATGACACGCAGATGAACGCAGATGACACGCAGATAGCCGCAGATAAAACGCAGATGGAAGTTTCTCTTCGATCACGGTTGCTAGCAGGATCGCTGCTCTGTTCAACGTGTTTGTCCGCGGTGTTTTCGATGCCGTCATCTGCGGCTTCTCTGCGCCCATCTGCGGCCCATCTGCGTGCATCTGCGGCCCATCTGCGTGCATCTGCGGCCCCGGAGCGACTGCGGGTTGAGGTCGTCCGGAGCTACCCACACGATCGCGGCGCGTTCACGCAGGGGCTGGTCTTCGAGCAGGGCGCGCTTTACGAAAGCACGGGCCTCGTCGGCCGATCGAGCCTGCGACAGGTGGAGCTTTCGAGCGGGCGTGTCATCAGAAAGACCGACGTCCCGCCACCGGTGTTTGCCGAGGGGCTGGCGCTCGTCGGCGATCGCTTGTTTCAGCTCTCGTGGAAGAACAACCGCGTGTTCACTTACAGCCGCCGCACGTTTGCACGTGAGGCTGAGTACGCCTACGAGGGCGAAGGTTGGGGACTTTGTTACAACGGCAAAGATCTCGTGATGAGCAATGGCAGCTCTGAGCTGACGGTCCGTCGCGCAAGTGATTTCGGCGTGGTTCGCACGATTCGCGTCACCATGGAGGGTGCGCCCGTCGAGCACCTGAACGAGCTCGAGTGTGTTGACGGCGTGGTCTACGCCAACGTCTGGACGAAAGACCTCATCGTGCGCGTCAACCCCGCGACGGGACAAGTGACGGCTCGGATAGAGGCGCCGAATCTCTTGTCGCCGCTCGAGCGGCAGGGCGTCGATGTGCTGAACGGGATCGCGTACGACTCGAGCGACAAGACGTTTTTGATTACCGGCAAGCTCTGGCCGAAGATTTTCCGGGTCCGATTCGTGAAGTAGCGCAGGACGTTAGTTGTCGTACGTAGCGCGAGTGTTCGTCCCGCGATGCACGGGTACGGAACGCGGGACTCTAGTCGGGGCGACGCATCGACCGTACAAAAGAGCAGCCCGGCCAACCGAAGCTGGCCGGGCTCTCGCCTGATCCCTGATCCCTGATACCTACACGCCTCAGTACATCCCCGGCATTCCGCCGCCGTGGCCTGCGCCTGCGGGCTCCTTTTTCTCTTCCGGAATCTCGGAGACGAGCGCTTCCGTCGTCAGCAGCAGCGATGCGATTGACGAGGCGTTCTGCAGGGCGTTGCGGACGACCTTGGCGGGATCGATGACGCCTGCCTTGACGAGATCTTCGTAGGTGTCGGTCGCGGCATTGAAGCCTTCGTCGGCTTTCAGGTCGCGGACCTTGGACACCACAATCGTGCCCTCGTGGCCGGCATTGGCGGCGATCCAGCGCATTGGCTCCTCGAGCGCCCGCTTGATGATGGCTGCGCCGACCTTCTGGTCGCCCTCGAGCTTGAGGTTGTCGAGGGCCTTGCTGGCGCGCAGCAGCGCAACTCCACCGCCAGGCACGATGCCTTCCTCGACAGCGGCCTTGGTCGCGTGCATCGCGTCTTCGACACGCGCCTTTTTCTCTTTCATCTCGGTCTCAGTCGCCGCACCGACCTTGATGATGGCGACGCCGCCAACGAGCTTGGCGAGCCGCTCCTGGAGTTTTTCGCGATCGTAATCCGACGTAGTTTCCTCGACCTGCACGCGAATCTGCTTGACGCGGCCTTCGATGTCTTTCTGATTGCCGCCGCCTTCGACGATTGTTGTGTTGTCCTTGTCGATGGTGACCTTCTTGGCCTTGCCGAGATCCTCCATGCGGATGTTCTCGAGCTTGATGCCGAGGTCTTCCGTGATGGCGCGGCCACCGGTCAGAATCGCGATGTCCTCGAGCATGGCCTTGCGGCGATCGCCGAAGCCCGGCGCCTTGACAGCAGCGGCCTGCAACGTGCCACGCAGCTTGTTGACGACGAGAGTGGCGAGCGCCTCGCCCTCGACATCTTCGGCGATGATCAAGAGGGGACGGCCCATGCGCGCGACCTGCTCGAGGACAGGCAGCAGATCCTTCATCGAGCTGACCTTCTTCTCGTGGATCAGGATGACCGGATTCTCGAGGACGACTTCCATTCGCTCCGGATCGGTGACGAAATACGGAGAAAGGTAGCCGCGGTCGAACTGCATGCCTTCCACCACTTCGAGCGTGGTATCGAGCGTCTTGGCCTCTTCGACGGTGATCACGCCGTCTTTCCCAACCTTGTCCATCGCTTCCGCGATCTTGTCGCCAATCTCGCTGTCCGCGTTCGCCGAGATTGTGCCGACCTGGGCGATCATCTTTCCCGAGACCGGTTTCGCCATCTTCCTGATCTCTTCAGTGATGACGTCGACGGCCTTTTCGATGCCGCGCTTCAATTCCATCGGGTTGGCGCCGGCGACCACGTTCTTGGCGCCCTCACGATAGATGGCCTGCGCGAGGACTGTCGCTGTCGTTGTGCCGTCGCCGGCGGTGTCGGACGTTTTGCTTGCCACTTCGCGCACCATCTGCGCGCCCATGTTCTCCAGCGGATCTTTCAAATCGATTTCTTTCGCAACCGTGACGCCGTCCTTGGTGATCGTCGGGGATCCGAACTTCTTGTCGAGGACCACGTTCCGGCCTTTCGGACCCAGAGTAACTTTCACAGCGTCAGCAAGCGCGTTGACGCCGCGAAGAATCGCCTGTCGCGACTGCTCGCCGTAGATGATTTGTTTGGCCATTTACCTCTCTCCACTCTTCGCGAACCTGAAGGTCCGCGCGACGTACGAAAACGGGTGATTGTCGCGAACCTGCCGCCACGCGGGCGGAAAGGTGGCTCGCGATATACAAACCGGCTAGGCGTTCACCACCGCGAGAACTTCGTCCTCGCGCATGATCAGATATTCCTGGCCGTCGATCTTGACCTCCTGGCCCGAATACTTGCCAAAGAGAATCGTGTCGCCGTCTTTGACGTCGAGCGCGATGCGCTTGCCGTCCTTGTCGGCCTTGCCGGCGCCGACAGCGATCACCTTGCCCTGCTGCGGCTTTTCTTTCGCCGTGTCGGGAATGATGATCCCCCCGACTTTCTGCTCTTCTTCCTCGATGCGCTGCACGAGGATCCGGTCATGTAGCGGTCTCAACGCCATCTGCTGCACTCCAGGTCGCTTGGATTCGGTCCGTCAGTGAACAATCAGTGGATGAAAACGGTCCTGCCTCTCTGCCGCGGGCGCAAGCTGGACTGGCAGTCGCACGCCCTGTGGGCTAGCAGTCGACGAGGACGACTGCTAATCATATTGAGTCCCCTCGCGCGCTGTCAATACACGCCGCGCTCGCGGACAGACCGCTCGCCCGCGGCTCGCGGAAGGACCCCTTCGGGAAGGACCCTGATCCGAAGGACCCCTCCGGAAAGACCCTCGGGAAAGACTCTTCGGGAAGGACCCCCGCAGGCGGTCCCTCCGCAACGCGGTCCCTCCGCAGAGCGGTCCTACCCGGCGGACGGCCGGGTCCTAATCTTCAGTTCCTGGATTTTCCGTGCGAGCGTGTTTCGATGCACGCCGAGCTTGCTCGCGGCTTTGCCGAGATTTCCATCGCAGCGCTGAAGCACACGCGCGATGAAGTGCTTTTCGAACTCACGTTGCGCGTCCTGAAAGTCGATCCCTCGGTCGACCATCTCCGTCACGAGTTGTTCGAGCATGTTACGCACGACCGGTCCCCAGCTCGCGTCCCGTCAGCCGACGATACGCGTCCAGATACTTCTCTCGCGTCTTCGCCACGACATCATCCGGCAGCGAAGGCACCGGCGGTTGTTTATTCCATTTGATCGACTCGAGATAGTCGCGAACGTATTGCTTATCGAAGCTGGGCTGGGGACCACCCGGTCGATAACAATCCTTCGGCCAGTAGCGCGAAGAGTCCGGCGTCATCACTTCATCAATCAGGAGGAGCTCGCCCGTATCAGTCAGACCGAACTCATACTTCGTGTCCGCGAGGATGATCCCACGCGCGTCCGCATGCGCGACGCCAAATGCGTAGAGATCGAGGGTGAGACGCTTCAGACGAGCGAGAAGCTCGGCGCCGACGAGTGCCGCGGCTTCGTGGTCGCTGATGTTCAGATCGTGGCCGGACTCGGCCTTGGTTGCGGGTGTGAAGAGCGGCGCCGGCAGGCGATCCGATTCGACGAGCCCCGGCGCCAGTCGGACGCCACACACTTCTCTCGTCGCTTTGTAGTCTTTCCATCCGGAGCCTGACAGATATCCGCGCGCCACGCACTCGATGGGCAGCGGCTGTGTTCTTCGAACCAGCATCGATCGTCCGTCGAGCGCGTCAGCGTGCTCGCGGGCAGCCGGCGGATACTGGCGGACGTCAGTCGCAAGCAGATGGTTGGCGACGATGTGTTGGGTCCGCTCGAACCAGAACGCCGAGAGTTGCGTAAGCACCCGGCCCTTGTCCGGGATGCCGGAGCCGAGCACGTAATCGAACGCGGAGATGCGATCGGTGGCGATGATGACGAGTGCGCCATCGACGTCGTAAAGATCGCGCACCTTGCCGCGGCGAACCAGGCGCAGACCATCCAGCGCAGTTTCCAGCAGCGGTGTAATCACCGTTCTTCAATGTTTCGGTGCGAGCAGGTGCGTCAGGTGCGGTGCGAAGTCGCCATGGTAAACACCCTTGCCTACCAGTGCAAGGGCTTCGATCCTCGGAACCAACCTCATGTAGTAGTCTGAAGCGGATTTGCGCGCTGCCCTTCGCACCCTCCTGGTGACGGCTCTGGCTGTCGGACTGCTCGCCATCTTCATCCGCAACGCCGATCTCCGCCGCGTGTGGACCGAAATGCGGAGTGCGCGCATCGATCTGCTCGCATGGGCCGTGGTGTTGACGGTCGTGATGTATTTCGTTCGTGCCGAGCGCTGGCAGTACTTGCTGGAACCGCTCGGGCACACGCGATTCTGGGTCGCCTTCAGGACGACGGTCATCGGCTTCGCGGCGACGATGGTGCTGCCCGCCCGCGCCGGCGAGGTGCTCCGGCCATATCTTCTCGCGCGGCGCGAACGCCTGCCCGCAACGGCCGCTTTTGCGACGATCATCATCGAGCGGATGCTCGATCTCGTCGCCGTGCTCCTCCTGCTCGCCATTTACCTGGTTGGGTTTGGTCGCGATGCGCAGCAGGCCTCACCGTCCCTATACCGCGCAATCGTGATCGGCGCCGGTGTGATGGGCGTCTTCGCGATCGTCGCGCTCGCCATGATGTTCGTCATGGCGGGACATCCCGAGCGCCTTCACGCGCTCGTCCTCAAGATCGAACGCGTGCTGCCGCAAAGGCTCGCGCATATCGTGGCGGGATTTGCGCGGACGTTCGCCGAAGGGTTGGCCGTGGTTCGACGGCCGCGGCGGCTCGTCCTGGCACTCGCGTGGTCGGTCACGTTGTGGGTGCTGATTGCAACCTACGTCTGGCTGACCGCCCGAGCCT
>DASPWV010000702.1:0-7811 GCA_035637635.1 Vicinamibacterales bacterium
AAGCGCGTGCCCTGCCCCGGCGCGCTGTCGCAGTGAATCGAGCCGTCGTGCTCGCGCACGATGCCATACGTAATCGACAAACCGAGGCCGGTCCCCTGCCCGCTCGATTTCGTGGTGAAGAACGGATCGTAGATTCGAGCGAGGTGCTCCAGAGGGATGCCGTTCCCGGTGTCTGCGATTTCGGCAATCGCCTCCGGCCCTTCAACACGCGTTGAGAGCGTGAGCCAGCCGCCGCTCGGCATCGCGTCGCGCGCGTTGAGAATCAGGTTCAAGAAGACCTGTTGCAGCTTGAACTCGTAGCCGGTGATCGGAACGGCCTGTTCCGAGAGCTCGCGTCTGATCTTGATGCTTCCTTTCTCGAGTTGGTGCTCGAGCAGCGCGAGCACGTCGCTGATGACCGTATTGAGATCGACCGGCGCGCGCTCGACCGCGTCGGCGGCGTTCGGTCGCGAAAGCGTCAACAGTCCGTTCACAATGCGCGCGGCGCGGAACGTTTGTTTCTCGATTTTCTCGAGCACTTTCGTGCGCGGGTCGTTGGGATCCGCCTGCTCGAGCAGCATCTGCGTGTAACTCGAAATGCCGGTCAGCGGCGTGTTCACCTCGTGGGCAACGCCTGCGGCCAGGATGCCCAGGGATGCCATCTTTTCCGAGATCTGCAGCTGCTCTTCGAGCTGCGTACGCTGGGTAATATCCTCGAGCATCAGAATCGTGCCCGCCGGAGACGTGCCGCCGACAATTGCCTGTAGAGGAACAGTCGTTACGTTGAGCAGAAGCCGTGTGCCGTCTCTCGCGCCGCGGGAGACGAGCGGCATGCGGAAGAGCGTGGTGCCCTGCGGCTTGTCATGCAGCGCCGAACGAAGGGTCTCGAGAAACTGCGGCTCGAAGAGGCGATCCAACGGCTGACCGAGTGCCTCCGCACGCGTGACGCCGTACAACCGCTCGAGCGCTTGATTCCAGCGAATCACTCGCTGATCGAGCCCGACGACGAGCAACCCATCGTCCAACGATTCGAGGATGTTTTCGTTGAACGTGCGGAGACGATCGAGCTCGGCGGCCTTGAGATGCAACTGATGATAGAGGCGTCCGTTCTCGATGGCCGTTGCAGCCTGGCCGGCGACCGCGGTGAGCAACGCCATGTCTTCGCTCGTGAGCGGCTCGCCACTTTCGCGGCGGCCGAGCGCGAGCGCCGCGATAGCCGTCCCGTGCGACACACACGGCACGAGGTAGTAGACCCCGGCATCACGCCAGAACTCGACCTCCTCGACCGTAAACCGCCCGACGGCAAGCGGATCGTCCAGCCGGACGACACTGCCGGCCGACAAGCGTCCGCCAACGCCGGATGCGGCATTCAGGCGCGGCAAGCCGCCTTCGAAGCCGATGTCCTTCAACTGTTCAAACTCGTCGAACTCGTTGGCAAGCATCAAGGCCAGCCGATCGACGTCGAGCGTTTCCTTGACGCGTGACACAAGTCGCTCCGCGAGACGATTCAAATCGAGATCGCCGTTCAGATCGCGGGCGAACGCCACCAGGGCGCGGCGGTAGTCGTACCGATCGCGGTAGAACGCGCGATCGATCGTGGACTGGACCGCGTCCTTCACGGGCCTGGCCAAAAGCACGACCACGACGGTGGCGAGAAACGCAATCATCCAGCGGTGCTCGTCTTCGTTCTGGACGAAGTACCCTCCCGACGCACGGAGGATGAGGACGTAAATGACGACGACGGACGCCACAACCGAGCCATACACCAGGAGGCGCTTGAGAATGACCTCCACATCCATGAGGCGATAGCGGACGATGGCGGACGCGAACGCCAGCGGGATGAACCCGAGCGGAATCGCGGAGAGCTGCATCGGCAGCGACGGTGCGACGCCAAATACAAACGGCAGCGCGTAACCCAGGGCAAACGGCACCGCGCCGATTGCCGTGCCCCAGACAATCCAGCGCAGCTGACGTCGAGCGGTAACGCTTCGGGAGCGACCCAACGCGCGAATCAGCACCGCGAGCGCGGCCGCGAGGAAGGCGGCGAGGTACAGCAGCTCGAGGCGCTCGAGCATGGCGATCAGCTGCACGAAATACGCGGGGTCGACGTCGCTGCGTACGAGCGCGAGGATGCGCGTCGACGCGAGCGCGGCCGCCGGCAGGTACACGGCCGGCAGCCAGCGCGCCAGCATGGCGGTATATCCGTGCTGCCGCGGGCGTTCCGGGAAGACAAGCGAGAAGTGCAGGAAGAGCGGTGGCAGAAGCAACAGGGCGACTTCGTCAGCCCAATAAAAGAACCAGTCCGCGCGATCGAACCGGCCGGTGAACGAGAACGTGAACACGCCAAAGAATGCGACCGCGAGCCAGAAAAAGTGCAGCGTGGCCTGATCGAAGGGGCGGCGCGCACGCACCGCTGCGCCGACGAGCAACGTGAAAATGCCGACCGCAGCGAGCACGTAATAGAGCGCCCCGGCGCCGCTCGGGACCGGCGCCATGTCAACGGCCTTCACTTCGCGGCTGCCGAGCCGCACCAGCGTATAGGTGTGCCGCTCGCCGCGCGCGGCACGACGCTGGATCGCCAGCACATCGTCGCGATGCTCGACCGCATTGCCGTCGAGGGCGATCAACACATCCCCGGGCCGAATGCCGACCCGGTCCGCCGCCGAGTCGTTGGCCACTTCGGCGGCAACCACTCCCGCGCTCCGGTCGACCCAGAGCACCCCGTCTTCAACAGCATCCGACGTCGCACGCTCGGCCACATTGGCCAAGCCGAGGACGAGGAGCAGCAGGGCGGTCACGACCGGCAGCACGGTGCGCGGCCAGTCGCGCCAATCCTGGCGACGGGACCCGGGCGCGAGGGGTGACTGGTCGATCATGAAAGGCGCGGCGACAAGATGAGCAAACTGTATACCACGAGGGACACGACTTGATGCGCACTAACCCACTGAATACATTGCACTTGTAGCAATTTCGCCGGGCCGGACGACGGTAAAATCCAAACTGTCGGCCAAGTGATCCAAATTTCGGGAGTGGACGCAGAAAGGAGAACTCGCCGCAGCTCGCGGGAACGCTGACAACTCAGGCGAATTTCCGCTTCACTCTGTGTCTCTCGTTCGTGGCAACTCTGTGGTTTTGAGCCGTCGGGGGTTTGCGACGGCGACTAAAACTTCACCGTGATGCCGCCGATCAGCCGCTTGGGCGGCCGGGCAACCAGCAGTTCGTCGTACAGCGAGGCCTCCGTCAACGACTCGTGGAACAGATTGCGAACTCCCACGAGCATCTCCCAGTCCGCCTTGAACAGATTCACGAACGGCAATCCCTGGCTCACCTGCACGTCGAATCGACCGTCGACGCCGGGCTCGTCCTCGGTGCCATCGTCGCGGATGTAGGCGCTATTCATCCTGACGACGAAAAAGACGCGCGTCGCCGTTTGCGGAACGATGGTCTCGAGCGAGGTCGTGAGGTCGTGGATGTTCTCGCGATCGTTTCTGAGTGCCGACGGCACCCGGCGCGCGAGACGATGTCGATCGGTCAGGCGCGGCGTTGCACTCCACTGAGCGGCAGCGAAGGAGTAATCGATGGAGCCACGCAAATACCCCGTGACCTCGCGTGCGACACTCAGCCCCCAGCCGCGCAACTGCACGTCGCCGGCGCTGGCGAGAGCGTAGTGCCCGAGCTCCGCGGCATCGGTGTCGACGGTGCGCATGCCGAAGACGGTGATGAGCTGATCGTCGACGTGCTGGCGGAACGCGCGCACGCCGAGTGTTGCGCCCCTGACCACCTGCTCGGCGACAACTTCGTAGTGCTGAAGATCCTCGGGAACAAAACCGTCACGCGTGAGGGGCGCGAACGTTCGTTGCGGCGGCAGCACAGGCGAGTGCGCAGGAGGCAGGAACTCTTCGGCGCCTGGCGCGGTCACCTGGCGCGTGGCGACCACTCGGAAGCGCGCCGAGTCGCTCGCAAGAAACGTGGCACTGACACGCGGACTGAAAAACGCAGGTTGTGCGAGGTAATCGTAGTGAGCGTAATTGCCTCCGTAGCCGACGATCAGGCGCTGGGCAACTTTCCATTCATCGCTGGCGTATACCACGCCGACGTTCCGCGCCGCCTCGGGAACGGCCGCCATCGCCGCCAGATTGCCGCCCTCGTACCGCTGCACGCCGTACGACATGCCGAACTGATACCGATGAAGCGCCGGCTCGCGGCGCGCGTAGTTGCCCGCGAGGATCCAGGAGCTCAAGTCGCCTTGATTCAAGGCTGCCTTGACCGTCCAATCGCCGTGCATCGCCACGGGTGCGCCAACTGCAAAGTACGCGACGCTGCGTGTTCGCTCCAGTTGCAGCAGCTGAAAAGGCTCATCGAACGCGCCGGTTGTGAGGAGATTCACTTGTGCTTGCAGGGGCAGATTCCCGAACAGCGACCCCGCCGCGCGCGCAGAAGATTCAACGGCGCGTCCGAGAATTTCGAACGAATCGGTCAGCGGCCAATCGCGGGTTTGCGGCGTGCTCTCGACCACGTAACTCGTCGTGTCCCGCAGGATCGAGCGCTTCAGATGTCGCAGTCTCCACGCGAGCGCGCTTTCGTCGCGCTCGCCGTCGGGCGCGTCGATCACCTCGGTTCCGCCGCCAACGCCTGCGGCGACAACACGCGGCTCACTGGCAGTGCCTTCTTTCCGCAGCGTGAAGGACGAGAGCGTCCGTGCGGACGGGCGGACGCTCACCATTGCGTTGCGCGCGGGCAAGTATCCCTGCAGGTGTGCCCGAAGAAGATACGGGCCGGGCGACAGCTGCCGCAGCGTGAAGTGACCGATACGATCCGATGTCGCAAACGCGCTGCTGACGCCGAGCGCGGAAATGACGACGCCCTCGAGCGGCTGGCCGCGATCGTCGAGAACCATTCCCGAAATCGATCCGGTGGTCGCGCTCGCGATCTGCGTAATTCGTGTTGGTGAAGCAGGGGCTGGCGTCTGCGCGCCAAGCTCGACCTGAACGGCGACGACGCACACGAGCAGCGCCGGGATGAAGACGCTGCGAGTCTGCGAGGCGCCCATGGGCTTCTGCTCCCCGGCCCGCTGCCGGCGCACTCTCAAAGACGGGCCACGAAAGGGATTGGGTCTGATTTTCCCACACTTTTCCCAGGAAAGATCAGACCCTTTGACTGGATGTTCAAATGATGGCGGGATTCGCTGTCGGCGTACTCAAGCCGTCCAGCCTCACGCTCCTTTGACGGTAAAGTTGATGTCTTTCGTCAAGGTTTTGCCGGACGCCTTATCGCTGATTTTGATTTCCAGCCGGTACTCGCCTTCAGGGAAGCTGGCCAATGGCACCTCGATGCCGCCGGGAACCGGGAACTTCGCGGGATCGAACGTCGGCGGCAGGTTCGAGGCGTTGATTGTCTGCGGGTTGGTTTTGTTGAAGAACTTCTCCGCGCCGTTTTCCTTCCGGTGGAAGTTGTACTCCATCACCAGGTTGGGCTTGCCGTCGGTGCCAAGGCCCGCGTTGTAAACCTGAAAGAACGTGGCGAGCTGCTCGCTCTTTTTGAATTCCATGTCGCTCGCGGGAACGAGTTCCTGCGAGCCGAAGACAAACGGACGATCGCGCGCTTCGTCGGGACCGACCGGCGCCGTCAGCACATTGACCTTGTCGGTGACGATGACGCTGCTCGTTGCGAGCTCCCCGTTCCAGAAATCGGGGACCGCCACCTGGGTCTTCAGCACACCCATCTTCGCCGTTTGTGTTTTCGGCGCCTTTTCGGACAGCCGCTCACGCATGGCGACATACACGTCGTAGGTGCCCGGGGCCGCCATGAACACACGGCTCAATTTTCCGGCGCTCACGGACGCTGCAGGAATGAAGCTGACATCGTCCCACGGGAACTCGATCTTCTTGGTCTTCGGATCAGGTTGCGCGGAAGGATTCACCACGCGCACGTACATCGCGACATCGGCCGACGGCGCACCCTTGACGTCGAGCACGAAAGGCACAAATGTCCGCTGCTCCTGTGATTTCAAGAAATACGGCGTGAGCGTCATCTGCACATCGGATGGGGCGGGTTGGCCGGCCATCACGGCATCGACCATCTTGACGAGCTGTTCAATCTCCTGCTGCTCCTGCTTGCTGCGCTTCTTGGTGTCCGGCTTGGGCGTCTGCTGCGCGTAGGCAGCCGACCCGACCAGCGTGAACGCGGCCGCGGTCGTGACAGCTATAGCGGCGCGCCGCAGCCTTGTGCGGCAGCGGGCCGTGGCGAGCGTAATGACACGACGTCTGACCATCATCGAATCTCCATGTAGAGGCGCAATTTATTGGGCCTGATCAATTGATCATAGGGGCCGCCCAAAGTCATGTCAAACAACGCCGCGTGATATCGTGCGTGGGTCAGATCACGTGGTTCACGACGACGATGTCCTCGTCATTGTGCTCGCCGGAGGCGTGGGTGAGCGCCTGTGGCCGCTCACGAAGGAGCGCGCAAAACCGGCGGTGTATTTCGGCGGGCCGTACCGCATCATCGACTTCGTCCTCAGCAATTGCCTGAATTCCGGATATCGCCGGATCTTCATTGCGACACAATACAAGTCGCTGTCGCTCAACCGGCATATCCGCCAGGGTTGGAGCATCGTGTCGGAGGAGCTCGGCGAGTTCATCGAGATCCTGCCGCCGCAAAAACGCGTGGGTGAGCAGTGGTATCAGGGCACGGCGGACGCCGTTTATCAGAATCTCTATTCAATCGTTCGCGAGAATCCGCGCTACGTCATCGTGCTTGCCGGCGATCACATCTACAAGATGGATTACCGGAAGATGCTGCGGTTTCACATCGAAAAGCGCGCGCAAGTGACGCTGGCATCGATTGAGGTGCCCGTTCAGGACGGCTCACGTTTCGGCATCGTTGCGGTGGATGAAGAGCAACGCGTCGTGGGGTTCGCGGAGAAGCCGGCAAGTCCCACGTCCATTCCCGGTGTGCCGCAGTTTGCGCTTGCCTCGATGGGTATCTACGTGTTCGACGTCGACGTCATCGTGACGGCGCTCGAAGACGACGCGGCAACCGACAGCCACCACGATTTCGGCAAGAACATCATTCCGGCATTGATCCGCGGCGGACACGTGTTTTCATACCAGTTCTACGATGAGAACAAGAAGGCAGCGAAGTACTGGCGCGATATCGGAACGCTCGATGCCTACTTCGAAGCGAACATGGATCTCTGCCACGTGAATCCGGAGTTCAATCTGTACGATCCCGAGTGGCCGCTGCGGACCTACCAGCCGCAAGCACCGCCGGCGAAGTTCGTCTTTGCCGAAGAAGGACGAAAAGGCGAGGCGCTCGACTCGCTGATCTCTCCGGGCTGCATTGTCTCAGGCAGTCGCATCTGGGGCAGCATTCTTTGCCCGAACGTCCGCGTGCACAGCTTCTGCTCGATCGAGCAGTCGATCCTGATGCCCGGTGTTCGCGTCGGGCGGCACTCACAGATCAAGCGGACCATCGTCGATCGAGACGTGCTGATCCCGCGCGGCGCATGCATCGGGTACAACCTGGAAGAAGATCGGCGGCGGCATACCGTCACCGAAGACGGCATCGTCGTGGTCACGGTAGACGAAGAACCGTTTATCGGCCCAATCGAACAAACAGCGCTGCGGCTCGAGGCGGAAGCGGATCGGAAGGGATGAAGCGCCTGTGAACATCGTCGACGTGCGCGCACGAGAGATCCTCGACTCCCGGGGAAACCCCACCATTGAAGCAGACGTGCTGTTGCAGGGCGGCGCCCGCGGTCGTGCAGCGGTGCCGTCCGGAGCGTCGACCGGCGAACGCGAGGCGCTCGAGCTTCGTGACGGCGACGCCAC
>DASPWV010000703.1:0-6855 GCA_035637635.1 Vicinamibacterales bacterium
CAGTGCTTGAACTGCATCGCGACGATTACCCCGCAAAGCAGCGCGGCTGCTGCGCCGACAGCGGGCGCGCGCAAAGCGCGGCCGACTGTTGCCGTGAGCCGCGCGAGAGGTCCGCTCACCAGCACGTAGACCACGGGCAGAATCGGCACGGCGAATCGATATGACGCGAGCGTCACGATATGGACGATGAGAATCGTCAACACGATGGCGGGAAGCGCCCACCACAGTTTCAAGCGATCACGGCCGAGAAGCCACAGCGACACCGCGAAGGCGGCCAGAAGCCAACCTCCGCGGACAACGGACTCGATGATCTTCAGCGGCAGCAGGCCTGTCGTTGCCCGCCAAACCCACACGGCCGCCGGATGTGGAACCGTCCAGCCGTCGCGAAGCACGCCCCAGAAATACAGAATCTTTCTTCCCGCCAGGACAAGCGAGCGGCCGGGATCCGTGCGCACAAAAGCGAGTCCCGTCGGTTGTCCGACGCCAACAAGCGGCGCGTTGTAGGTGCCATTGGCCAACGGGTTGTTCCCGAGCTCGATGACCAGGGGTCCCTTCTCTGAAATCGTGATCAGGCGTCCCTCCCGCACCGATTGCAATGCGGACCACGCGACGGCGGGTGCGAGAGCGATTGCGATCGCGATGAGCGCTGCGCGAGCCGCGAGCGGACGATCGAACGCCCTCAGCCGCGACCAGAGCCAGAGGGCAATCACGACCACCGCGACGACAAACGTCTCACGGGTGAGGATGAGGACCGCCGCGAGCACGCCTGTGAGTGCAGCCCCTCGAACGATCCCGCGCCGGTCCTTGGAGTCGGCTGTATGCGCCGCGATTGCGAGCGTTCCGAGAAGCATCGCCCCGGTCAGCACTTCGTACTGGAGCGTCCCGACGTACGCCCGGAGCGCCGGGGATGCAGCTGTCAGGGCGGCACACATCCATGCCGCGCCCGCCCCATATATACGGCGTGCGAGCCACGCGCCAAGCGCGACGGATGCGATGAGCGATGCCCAAGAGATCAATTTGCCGGCGACGAAGGAAGCGCCCGCCAGTGAATAGACAAAGGCGAGCGAAATGATCCAGACAGGCGGATGTCTCGGCGGGACTGCGGCAAGCTGCCACGACGAAGCGAGGTCGCGCGCGAGTCGGTCGTAGGTAGAAGCGTCGGCCTGCAGGTTGGGCTGCACGGAGAGGCGGTCGGGGTACCGGAAGACGTCGCGAAGAGGCAGTGCGACGAACCAGGCGATTGCCGCCAGGAACGCAGCCTTGATTAGCCAATTACGCAGTCGATCGCCCTCGATCGCGACACCTTTACATCACCTCGCCACATCAGGACCTCATCACATGAGATCGCCACATCGCCACATCTCCACATCGCGACGTGCCTCGGGATAGGTTATTCTGATCTCGCTTGTGAATTCAGCGAACAAGCGAAAGCCCACCAGTGAGCAGGTTTCCGAGCTCACGACCAACCGCCTCTCGGTGTACCTGCGGTGTCTGACGCAGCTCGAAAATGCCAGTGTGGAGACGATTTCCTCGCAGGCGCTTGCTGAGCAGTTTCACCTGAACGCCGCGCAGATTCGGAAGGATCTCGCGTACTTCGGCGAATTTGGCGTGCGCGGAGTCGGGTATTACGTCAAGGATCTGCGCCGCCACCTCCGCCAGATCCTGGGACTCGACCGCAAGCTTCGCGTCGCGGTGATGGGCGCGGGCAATCTTGGTCTCGCGCTCGCCGACTACCCGGGATTTCGGCGAGAAGGCTTCGAAATCGTCGCCCTGTTCGACATCGCGGATACAAAAATCGGCGACGAGTCGCGCAGCGGAGTGCCCATCCACGATATCCGCGAGCTCAAGAGAATTGTGCGAAAGGACCGCATCGATATCGCCGTCATCGCGGTCCCCGCCGAATCAGCGCAGCCGATCCTCGATCAAGTGGTGGCCGCCGGCGTGAAAGCGGTGCTGAACTTCTCGCCCGGCTCGCTCAAGGTGACCCCGGGCATCAAATTGAAGAGCGTGGATCTGACGGTGTCGCTCGAGAGCCTGTCGTTTTATCTCGCGCAGGGGATAGATGATGGCGATTAAGACGCGGCTCTCGCACGTGGACGAACGCGGCCGCATCCGCATGGTGGACGTCGGCGACAAGGCCGTGACGACACGGGAAGCCGTTGCGCGCGGGGAAGTGGCCATGTCGGCACTGGCGCGCAGACTCATTCGAAGCGGACAACTGAAAAAAGGCGATCCGTTGCAGGCCGCGCGGCTCGCCGGAATCATGGGAGCCAAGCGGACCGCAGAGCTCATTCCGCTCTGCCACCCGTTGCCGCTGACGCACGTGGGGGTCGAGATCAATCCAACCCGCGCCGGCTACGCGATCGAATCGCGCGTGCGAACATCGGCGCAAACCGGCGTTGAAATGGAAGCGCTCACCGCGGTGGCAATCGCCGCGCTCACGCTGTACGACATGGTGAAGGCAGTTGATAAAGGCATCGTGATTGGACCGATTTGCCTGCTCGAGAAACGGGGAGGCCAATCCGGCGAGTACCTGAGAATTCGCCGCTCCAAACGTTAACCACGAAATCACGAAAGAACACGAAAGCACGAAAAGGATCGTTGATCTAGGCTCGGCGTTGTGGTTCCGTGTTTTCATGACGTTTCGTGTTTTCGTGGCAACGCTCTTAGCAGTCGATGAACGTTCTGATCTCCATCCAGCAGCCCGTTCGCGCATGGCAGATTCCCGACGCCGCCGTCGAGACACTCCGTTCACGATTCCCGCATCTCACGTTTGTGCATGCCACGGACGACGAGGCGCGTGCGCGTGCCCTCCCGGACGCCGAGATTGCATTCACGTGGATTCTGAACGCGAGCGAGCTCACTCGCGCTGCGAAACTTCGGTGGGTGCATTCCTCCGCCGTGGCCGTTGAAACAATCTGTCTTCCCGAGCTGTTTCAGCGCGGCATCCTCCTCACCAACTCGCGAGGCATACAGGCGACGCCGATTGCCGAGCACGTCCTGGCCGTGATGCTCGCCCTCGCGAAGCAGCTGCCTTTCGTCATGGATTATCAGCGGCAGAAATGCTGGGGGCAGAACGACTTTATTGGAGAACGGCTGCCCTGGCTGCTCAAAGGGCGCACGCTGGGCCTCATTGGCGTCGGCACGATCGGTTCGGAAATCGCGCAGCGCGCGGCGTCCTTTGGAATGAAGGTGATTGCGCTGCGCCGCCGGACGGATCGTGGCGGCGTCCTTGGCGTTGACGAAATTCTTCCGCCGTCCTCCATTGGTTCGCTGCTTGCGCGAGCGGACGTGCTCGTGATTGCCGCACCGCTCACCGCTGAGACCGAGTACCTCATCGGCGGGCCCGAGCTCGCGCGAATGAAAAAGGGCGCGGTTCTCATCAACGTCGGCCGCGCCCGCATTGTCGACAACTCCGCGCTCGTCGACGCCCTGCGCTCCGGTCATCTTGGAGGGGCCTCCCTCGATGTCTTCCCGAGAGAGCCGCTGCCTTCGGACGATCCGCTCTGGACGCTGCCGAACGTGATCCTCACCCCGCACACGTCCGGCTTCCGGCAGGGTCACTGGGACGATGTGATCGAGTTGTTTTCGGAGAATCTGAAAAGATTTCAGGCAGGAGAACCCGTCAAGTTCCGCGTCCTGCCGGAATTGGGCTACTGAAGACTCACGGACGGGCCACAGCCGCAGAGTCACAGAGACGACTTTTGATGAGAGTGTCCCTACAGCAACTCTTCCAAATGGTTTTCTCTGTGCCGCTGTGCCTCGGTGGCGCTTAGTTCTTCGTTCTTAGTTCAGAAGGCGGTGGCTCGAGGTGAATCACCGCGTCTTTGATCTGCGGATATTTCGCCATGATCCGGTCCTTTACGACGTGCGACACGCGATGCGCTTCGTCGAGACGCATGCCGGGATCCATCCAGACGTGCAGATCGACGAACACATGATCCGTCGAGCCGCGTGAGCGGATCTGGTGGCAGCCAAGGACTTCGGGCACGCTGCGCACGACGGCCTGAATGTCTTCCGGGTCGATCACGATCTGGTCGGCCAGAATGCGCGACGTCTCCTTGAGGATGCCCCAGCATGCGTGGCCGATGAATACGGCGACCACGATTGCCGCGATCGGATCGAGCAACGGATAGCCGGCCCGCACGGCCAACAACGCCGCGATGACCGTCGCAGAGGTGAGGAGGTCGCTCTGCGTATGGTACGCGTCGGAGACGAGTACCTCGCTCGACAGGCGAACGGCCTCGCGCCGCTCGTATAACACGACGCCGACGTTGATCAAGAAAGTCGATGCCATGACCGCGAAGCTGAGCGCGGTGACGGTTGGCGCACCGCCGGACTGCAGGCGCTCGGCTGCCGACCACAGCACCTGAACGAGGACGATCAGCAGAAACACCAGAATTCCGACTGATGCCATGGTTTCGAACTTGCGATGTCCGTACGGGTGATCGACGTCTGGCGGACGACTCGAGATCTTCACGCCAATCAACCCGACGATGTTCGACACGGTGTCGGTGAGCGAGTGAAAGCCGTCGGACAACACGCTGATCGCTCCGGAGACGTACCCGAGGGCGATTTTCGCGACGGCGACGATGAGATTGAGAAGGAGGACGCGGTAGAGGACGCGGGAGACGGCCGCGTGGCGATCCATCGAATTACGACCTACACGACACGCACAAGTCAGATCGACGCAGAGTCACGCCGTCGCGCCGGCCGCAACCAGAAGCGAAACCACGAAACCACGAAATTCACGAAGCCACGAACACGGCAAAATCAGGTTTTGGTGTTTTGGTGACGTTTCGTGTTTTCGTGGCGGCGCTCTTGGCAATACCAGCGATTAAATGCATTGATGAATTGATGCTAGTGCTGGCGTCTCTCTTCGGTCAGAAGACGCGGCCATGCGGTACGGGCCACCACCGCAGCTGCACTTTCCCGATGATGTACTTCTTCGGCACGAATCCCCAGTGGCGACTGTCCGAGCTGTTGTTGCGGTGGTCGCCCATGACGAAGTAGTAGCCCTCGGGAATCACCTGCGGTCCCCAGTCGTCGTGGCTGCGATACTCGGGAGGGACGTAGTCGTCGCGCAGCGGCACGTCGTTGACATACACACGTCCGTCGACGATTCGGACCGTATCGCCTTCTTCAGCGATCACCCGCTTGACGAACGACTTGTCCGGATTCAGCGGGTAATACAGCATGACGATGTCGCCGCGCTGCGGATCCGCGAGGCGGTACGCCAGCTTGTTGACGATGAGCCGATCCTGATCCGCCAGGGTCGGCGCCATGCTCTGGCCCTCGACGCGCGCGACCTGGAAACCAAACGTGACGATGAGCGTCGCGTACACCGCCGCCGACGCGAGCGTCTTGATCCACGCGATGAACTCGTCACGCCAGAGCTCCAGCCGGCGCACGACCGCCGACGACTGGTCGTCGACATCGATGCGCCTCAGAACGTCGGGCGATGCCGCCGGGGCGATTTCGAGAATTGGCTCGACCCGCGAATAGCGGCCGTCTGAGGTCGCGAACTCCGGCGTGTGGTCCGCCCGTTCGGCATAGGCTGGTGTCAGGGCGTGAACGGTATTCGCTTCGAACGGGGACGGCGACGATTCCTCGGGCGTACCGGCGTGGGGGGCTACAGCTTCAGGTAATCCCGAAGGCGGCGTGTTTGTGACCGGCTGACCGGTATTTCGGTCGCCTTCGAGTCGTTCATCCTGAGGATGTAGTTCCTGCTGAACCAAGGGACGATCTCCTTGATCTTATTAATGTTGACGAGATGCGATCGGTGCACCCGCCAGAATACCTCGGGGTCGAGCCGGGTCTGCAACTCGTCCAGCGTCCGGTAGTTGGATGTGCCGGAAACCTGCCCAGTCACAATAGTAATCGAATCCGGCGTAAGAGACGCATAGATGACATCTTCGGTTCGTACCAGGACAATTCGTTCGGCAACCTTCACCGCGATCTGGTTGCGGCGGTCCCGCTGAGCCGCCATGAGGCGTACCAGCCGCTCGAGCTGATCCCCCAGCGGCTGTTCGCCGCGGCGCTTGCGCGCTCGCTGGACAGCCTGTTCCAGCCGCGCCGCTTCCACCGGTTTCAACACGTAGTCGACCGCGTTGACTTCGAAGGCTTCCACCGCCCGGGAATCGAATGCTGTCACGAAGATGACGGCGAGGTCCGTTCCGCTTTCGAGCACGCGCCTGGCCACTTCGAACCCGCTCATCCCGGGCATTTGCACGTCCAGGAACGCGACGTCGGGCGCGAGCCGTGAGATTTCATCGAGCGCGTGCACGCCGTCGGCGGCTTGTGCGACGATCGACACCCCGTCGATTCGGCTGAGAAGGAAACACAACTCCTCTCGCGCAAGCTGCTCGTCGTCGGCCACGACGGCGGTGAGAGACGGAGAGGACATCAGGCGGTGATTTGCTCCTCGGCGATGAGCACCGGCAGCTCGAGGCAGGCGCATGCGCCGAGTCCGGGCGAACCACTGAGCTCGACGCGGGCGTTGGCGCCGTAGATGACGCGCAGCCGTTCGTGAACGTTGCTCAGTCCGATGCCGCTCGACATCGCCGTTTGCAGCCGGTCGTCGGAGATGCCCAGGCCATCGTCTTCGACGTCGACGCGGAGAGTATCACCATCACGCCTGCTGCGAATGGTGATGCGCCCGCGGCCGACCTTTCGCGCGAGCCCGTGCTTGATCGCATTCTCGACGAGGGGTTGAAGGATCATGCTCGGGACAATGACATCGAGGGTGTCGGCGGCGATCTGCTTCTCGACGTTGAGCCGGGGGCCAAAGCGGATCACCTCGATGGCGAGATATTCGTCGATGGAGTCGAGCTCTTCTCGCAGGGTGACGAACTG
>DASPWV010000704.1:0-4382 GCA_035637635.1 Vicinamibacterales bacterium
AACCAGAATAACGAATGCAGTAGCAGGTCGGTGCTCACGCTGCGATCGGCGGTTTCCATCTTGTCAACCTTACCGCCGCGCTCGAGCGATGCAACCCAGCGCGGATGGCCGAATCCTGACGCGTCGCGCGCCGAACCGTAACACGTCCAGTTGCCGTCCCATTCGCCTCCTCGACGAACGTCTCCGGCCACACTTCCTGTAGCAATTGCTCCTTCGTGACTAGACACTTTCTAAACACTTTCTAAGCGTGACATCTTACGGCTTGAAGCAAGTTTTCAGGCGGCAAGAGCTGCCTCCTCGTGAAGTTTCTGAATTTCGGCATCGAGCTGGTTGAGGACGGTGCGAAGAGAGCGCGGTAAGGAGTCGGCGTCTGGGAGCAGTGCGGCCCAGTTCGGCCGGAGGATCCGAAGATAAAGCTTGGCGTAGAAGAACGCGACTTTGAGACCGTAGCTGGTGACCGTGTAGCGATGGGTCTTCGGGATGCGATGAATGAGACCCTTCAGGCGCAGGCGTCGAAGGTCGTAGGTCATCTGGGCGGTGGTGTAGGTGCGACCGAGCAGCGCCTCGACGGAGGGGCGCAGGTCGTGGTTACGAAAACCGCGCGGGAGATGGGTGAACGCGCAGAGCCCCTGGAAGAGCGCCATGACTCGCGGATCGCCGAAGCGCAGCGCTGAGACGCGTTGGCCGTCCTCGACGGTTGGGCGCTGCAGGCGATCAAGCGCTTCTTGCGTCAGGACACAGTGATGACTGACGCGTTCGACTTCGAGGAGTTTCCGATTGACCTGGTGCCCGAGCTCGCGCAGGTGTGACAGGTTGTCGACGGCCTTTCGGACGTAAAAGTCCATCGGGTTGTTAATCGTGGTTTCGGTGCGGAGTGCGTGCTGCTCTTTGAAGTATTGCTTCACGTGCGACGACTTGTACTCGACGTGGAGGCTCGGCTGGACACCATCGGTGATGACCCGTGTCCGATAGCCGAAGGCGGGCGGCGGGGTGGCGCGCGTGAGGCGCAAGGGAAACAGCAAACGCACGCGGTCCGGTCGTCCTAGATCGAGATTGTCGCGGATCACCGCTTCGAAAAAATGACGTCCCTGCACGGGGCGATCGAAGACCTGGGTCAGACTGACTTCGAGTTGACAGATGGCCAGCCGATGGTCGTATCCGGCCGCGCGTTCCGTGACGGTCATCGGCCACGGCAGGCGATGCGACCAGCGGTCGAAGAAGGCCTGGACGTCGGCCGGACCGAGCGCATCACAGGCGGCTTGGAGCGCGGTCGAATCGGCACACGAGAGGAAGCCGTTGTCCAGGCTGTCGAAGTGGATACGATCGCGGCGGAGACGCTGCTTTACCCACTCGTGCCCGTTGAGACAGAGCTTCACTGGATACGGGAGATAGGTGCCGATTTTGAGGAACGCCGGGCCCCAATCGCGGTCCTGGACGTAGAAGTAGTAATGATTGACGGCGACCGACTGTCGCGAGAAGTCGAAGACGGGCGTGTGGCCACGACCCTGGCGTTTGTGCGCTTTGAACGACCGCATCTTCTCCTGCGCGACGCCGACGATGACGACACCTTCGCGGGCCGTGAATCGGTCGCGATATGTCGCCACACGCACATCCTTACTCTCGCCGCGTTCAAATGGGATGAGCGGAATACGATGGCGCTCGGCAAACGTATGGACGGCAGCGATGAAGTGATCGTGTCGTGGTTTGAGCAACGCCGGTGACGGCACCGGGTGGCCGAGGTAGTCGTGGAGAAAGTAGCACAGGCCGCCCGAGGTCTGGAGCTTGGGCATGTACGCGTGCAGATAGATCCGGTCGATGCACCGGACTTCGAGCGAGACGTGGTGACGGATAATGTCGGCGATGTTGGGCATCATCAGAACCTCCTGCCAGAGAGTCCGGTGATGGTACTTCTCACCGAAGACACCGGTCATGTGATCGGTCCCAACATCGTTCTTTCCCAAACGGCCGCGCAGCGGCCGCAATCCGAAGGTTCGCCGGAGTGACGAAGGAGCCGACGCCTTGCGACTTTCACCACACGTCAATGGCGCGCAGATCTTCCTCGGCGGTTTGAGGCGAAGCTTCGCTGCCTGCCCGTGGTACAAGTCGCCGTCGCTGACGAGTTGACAACGAGCGTGGTCGGTAACGCAATCCAACCGCTCGTGGCCGCGATCACGCGCAGCACGCCGCGGATCTCGATGAATTGGTGGCGTGCGACGGCGATGAGCGTCGACGCGACCGCGAGGACGGCCGCGAGTCGGCCCTGGAGGCCGCGCGGTGTACCGACGCCGAGGATCGAGCGGATCAGGAGTCCGAGATTGAAGCCACCAGCGTGAATCAGCAACCGCTTGAGAATGTTCTGGTGACCGCGCAGATGCGTCCGCCGCATGCCACCGGTGTCGTAGAGGTGCGCGAACGAGCGTTCGATCCGCTCGCCGCGTTGCCGCATCAATCGGCGCCCGCGTGGACCGCGCATGCGCCGACGATTGCGATAAACGGGCGCCTGCGCCTCCGGCTCCTTCGACCAGTCTCGTCGCCCTCGGTCCGGCTCGGAGATGTAGGACCGGATGCCGACCGCCTCGAGGTCCACCATCGACTGATTGCTGTGATACCCCTTGTCACCGATGATCTCTTCCAACGACTGCGGTTCGTCGACGTTCGCCTGCGCGTCTTCGATCTGCTCCGCGGCAGCCGTCGCAGTCTCGCCGAGCGTCGTCGTGTCGCCCTGATCGGCGCCCTGCAGAGTGACCGCGACAATCGCGCCGGTCTCCAAATCAACCGCGTGCTCCGCTTTGTGCGCCAAGTGCGTCCGGCCGTCTTTCATCTTGGTGACCTTCGCGTCGGGATCGTGCGGATTGGTCCAATCCTTGTTCGACGTCTTCTTCTTGCGCTTGCGATCCAGCCGCGCCAAGGCCTCACGCGTCGGCGTCTTGATCCCCGAGGTCTCGGCGAGCCGCGTCAAGAACGCCTGATAGCTCTCGCCGGTGTCGCGGCGCACGATGCTCCGCATCGCGGCATTGGCTTCCAGTGTCGTCGCGTCGATCGCGATCGTGCGGCCTTTCAACAGGCCAGCGGCGACCAGCCGTTGTTGGACCCACGTAAAGATGGCCCGATGCGTGTCAACATCGATCAGCCGACGGGTGCGCGAGATCGTCGAGTGGTCCGGCGCCGCCTCCTCGATGCCGAGCCGCACGAACCGGCGGATGGCCAACGAATCGGCCGCGCGCCACGCGATGCCCCGTTCCGCATCGAGGCCTTCGAAGTAGCCGACCAGCAGCAATCGGAAATAGCGCCCCGGTTCCAGACCCGGACGTCCCATGGTCGGGGCATAGAATCGCCGACACTGGTCTTCCGCAAACCGGTCGAACCCCTCGGCATCGAGGATCGCATTCAACTTGGTGTAGAACGGGTGACCCGGCGACGAGGGCAGGTCAGACGTCGCGACCCACAACGGCGGCTGTTCGGTCTTGCGCGTACCCATGGCCATACGCGGCATTCTAGTACACCGACCATGCTGGCGAGACAGACTCGTCAGCGGTCATCGACTTTCACCACGGACTGCTAATACGCCGCGAGCCGCCGCAACGCGTCGGTGACGGTGTCGGCATTGGGCAGATTGGCTTGTTCGAGCACCTGCGCGAACGGCGCATGCGTGTCCGGATAGGTCACACGCAGCACGGGCGCATCGAGCGACGCAAACCGCTCCTCCATGATCACGGCCGATAACTCGGCACCGATCCCAAGCGTCTTGACGTCTTCGTGGACGATGATCGCACGGTTGGTCTTGTCGACCGACTGCAGGATTGCAGCCTTGTCGAACGGCAACAGCGTCCGCAGATCGATGACCTCGACTTCGATACCGTCCTTGGACAACCGATCCGCCGCCTCGAGCGACGGCGTCACCATCGCTCCATAGGTGACAAGCGTCACGTCGTCGCCTTCGCGACGGGTGGCCGCAACACCGATTGGCACGATCGCGTCGCCCTCGGGGACAGGCCCCTTCGCACGCCGATATAGATACTTGTGCTCGAAATACACGACGGGGTTGTCGTCGCGGATGGCCGCCTTCAGGAGTCCCTTTGCATCATACGCGGTGGAGGGCGCGACCACTTTCAGCCCGGGACGATGGATGAACCACGCCTCGGGATTCTGCGAATGATACAGACCGCCACTGACGCCGCCACCGCTCGGCGCTCGCACCACGATCGGAACCGAGGCGCGGCCCCCGTACCGGTACCGCAGCGTGGCGGCCTGGTTGACGATCTGATCGAAGCCGCACGAAATGAAATCGGCGAACTGCATCTCGGCGACCGGACGGTATCCGCGCATCGCGGCGCCGATGCTGATTCCCACGATCGCCGATTCCGAGATCGGGGTGTCGATGA
>DASPWV010000705.1:0-1847 GCA_035637635.1 Vicinamibacterales bacterium
ACTCGCCGCTTCGCCGATGGGGCGTTTCGTCTGGCAAGAGAGTCGCCATTGTGGGGATGGGCGGCCTCGGGCACCTCGCCGTGAAGCTCGCAAAGGCAATGGGTGCGGAGGTCACGGTCTTCACCACTTCGCCGGAGAAGACCACCGACGCGAAGCGTTTCGGCGCGACGAGCATCGTGGTCAACAAAGAAGGTGCCAATTTCTCCGCGTTCAAACACGCTTTCGACTTCGCGCTCGACACCGTCCCGTACCGACACGATCTGAATCGCTTCGTTCCCCTCCTGAAACACGACGCGACCTACTGCAGGGTCGGCGTGGGCAAGATCGTGGACACCGTCGACGTCGGTCAAATGAGCCTCGTCCTGTACAGGAATGCGATCGCCGGCTCGAACACGGGCGGCATTCGCGAGACGCAGGACATGCTCGACTTCTGCGCGCTCAACAACATCAAGCCCGAGATCGAGAAAGATCCCGATGACCGGCATCGACGAGGCGTGGTCCAAGGTCTTCCAGAAGAAGGCTCGCTACCGTTTCGTCGTTGAAATCAAGAGCTAGGGTCGGAGGATCGACATGAATCCAACGTACGACTGTCAAAGGACAGGTCGCGCTCGTCACCGGGGCGAGCTCCGGAATGGGGCTCGCCACAGCGCGGGCCTTCGCCGCTGCGGGTGCGTCGGTGGCGCTCGCAGACGTCAACACGGCCGCTCTCACGTCGGCTGTCGACGCCCTGACGTCGGAAGGTCGTACAGCGATCGGGATCACTTGCGACGTCTGCGACGCAGAGCAGGTCGCCGCAATCGTCCGCCGAACGGTCGATAGCTATGGCCGGCTGCACATGGCCTTCAACAACGCCGGCATTCAGGCGCCTCCCACCGACGCTGCCGAGGAACCCGCAGATCTATTCGATAGAGTCAACGCAATCAACCTTCGTGGAGTCTGGGCCTGCATGAAGCACGAGCTCACGCAGATGCGTCGCGATCCGGCGGGACAGCATTCGGATCACGCGGAAGCGGAAGAGCCGTCGGCGTATGTGCCCGCGGCAACGATGCCGGTACCCCCCGGGAAAGCTTCGTCCAATGCGTGCTGAGTTCTTGTACCAATAGCATCGCGTTTTCGAGTGTAGCAGCGAGTGCCTTCTCCTGAGCCGCACCGGCAATTTCCGAGACGGCGTCTCGGAAATCTTTCGCGATCCAAAGCGTACCATCGCAAGCGAGATCGTGTGGTCGAGGCCTGACACCACCCGATTGTATCCACCGGTCTGTCATCGAGCCGATCGGGCAGCCGCACCAGGTCTGATTCGCCAAGAGAGTGATCAGCGCAAGGCCTCTTTGCGACGTTCGCGGCGCCGCTGCGGCGGGTGCCGTAGCACGCCGTCCTGGCCGACCAAGAGCCACCCATGGCGACCCCATCCGCGCGGTAGGTACCGGCGACCATCGGGCGCAATCCTGCCCCACACCTCCCCGTTCCGCCGCGCGAGTTCGAGGCCGCCGTCACGCGATGGGCGCGCGAACAGAATGAAGTCGAATAGGTGCTGCCAGATGTGCATGTCGATGGCGTTCCGTGGCGCCACTTTGGCGCGAATCTCCGAGTAGACTGCGTCCCACGGCCGTCCCACCCGGCTCACGAGGAATCGCTTCAAGGGTGCCAAGTTCTCGTTGAGGCCCTTGGTCGCCGCAAAGCCCATCGGCATCTGTGACGGAAGACCGTCATCGCCGAAGCGGCAACGGACGGCGCGCTCCCACGCCCGACGGCGCAGGCCGTGGCGAATTCGCCATCCATGCCGAGGTCGCTCCACCAACACTTTGGGCATGTCATCACGCTCGACCACCTCCCTCGACGCGCACCAA
>DASPWV010000706.1:0-9723 GCA_035637635.1 Vicinamibacterales bacterium
GATCCACAGGCCCACTCCTTCGACGCGCAAATCATACGTGATAGCATCCGGCCCATGCGAAGACTGATTTTGCTTTTGACGCTCGCGTCCACTTCGCTCGGCGCACAGCAGTCGCCGCAGATCGACTGGTCCAAAGTCGACGCGGAAACCCTGGAGCATTTTCAGACGCTTGTCCGGTTCGACACGACCGATCCGCCGACGACTCCGCCCGGCATCGAGAAGCCCGCCGTCGACTATTTGAAGCAGGTGCTCGACAAGGAAGGCATCCAGACCCAGGTGTACGCACTCGAACCGAACCGGCCCAATCTGATCGCGCGACTGAAAGGGAACGGCAAGCGCCGTCCGCTGCTGATCATGGGTCATACAGACACCGTCAACATCGACCCGAAGAAATGGACGTTTCCGCCGTTCAGCGCCACACGTGACGGGGGCTTCATCTACGGCCGCGGGACGATCGACGACAAGGACAATGTGACCGGCGCGTTGATGACGCTGCTGCTGCTGAAGCGCAACAACGTGCCGCTCGACCGCGATGTGATTGTTCTCTTCGAAGCAGGTGAGGAAGGCGCCACTCGTGTCGGCATCCAGTTCATCGTCGACAACCACCTGGCTGATATCCAGAGCGAGTTCTGTCTTGCCGAGGGCGGCAACGGCACGCGTGAGCGTGGACAGATGCGGTATGTGTCGATCCAGACTCTCGAGAAGATTCCTCGTGCGATCTCGTTGACGGCGCGCGGCGTGGCGGGACATGGATCGATTCCGTTGCAATCGAACGCGATCGTTCACCTGTCGAACGCCGTTGGCAAAGTCGCCGAATGGCAGCCGCCGATTCGTCCGAATGAAACCACGGCCGCGTACTTCAAGCGCCTGGCCAGCATCTCGTCGCCCGAAGAGGCGGCGCGCTACCGAGATGCCCTCAGCCCCGATCCGAAGGTCAGCGCACCGGCGGACGCATACTTCCGCGCAAACGAACCGCGTCATGCATCGATGTTGAGGACCTCCATCTCGCCGAACATGTTTCAGGGCGGCTATCGCCTGAACGTCATCCCGTCAGAAGCGGTCGCGACACTCGATGTGCGCATGCTGCCAGACGACGACCCGGCGGCGTTTCTGGAGCAGGTGAAGAAGATCGTGAACGACCCGAACGTCGAAGTGCAGTACACGGCGCGCGACGTGCGCCCGAATGGCATCAGCCGGCTCGACACCGAAGCCTTCAAGGTGATCGAAGCAAACGTCAAGAAGCACTACAACACGATCACCCTGCCGACGATGAGCACGGGTGCGACCGATATGGCGTACCTGCGTGCCAAAGGTATTCAGTGTTACGGCATCGGCCCCGCATTGGATGCAGAGGACGGTCCCAAAGGCTTCGGTGCGCACAGCGATCAGGAGCGAATCGTCGAGAGCGAGCTCTATCGGTTTGTACGCTTCAACTATGACGTCGTGGTGGATATCGCGCGCGCGCGATAGACGCGGTACGCGAAGCCGCAGAGACACCGGGACACAGAGAATTCTTATCCAGAGTTAGTTCGGTGAGCGGCTGGTGCGCACCGAAGGATCCGCGCAACGCGCCTACTGCAAGCCTGCGCGCGGCGCAGCGGCGCGCCTGATCAAAGCGCGGTTAATCCCCACCGAATCCGCAACTTACAGCCGCTGACAGAAGTATTACAGAGGCGTCGCGGCCTAACTGCTACTGTGGATCGGCTGACACCCTCAGACACACACAACCTATGACACCTGTTACGGCCCTCTACGGCCGCAAAGCTTCTCAAGGCACCACCAACTGGATCACCGTCATTGCCATGTCGGCGTTTCACGTCGGCGCGGTCGCGGCGTTTTTCTTCATCGACGCGAGCGCGATTATCGCCATGTTCGTGATGTGGGCCGTCGCCGGCATGCTTGGCATCGGCATGGGCTACCACCGCCTGCTCACCCATCGCGGCTACCGGACGCCTAAATGGGTGGAGTACTTCCTGACCATATGCGGCACGCTGGCGCTCGAAGGCGGACCGATCTTCTGGGTTGCGACGCATCGCATTCATCATCAGTACTCGGACAAGGAAGGCGACCCTCATTCACCCCGCGAAGGCACGTACTGGGCGCATATGGGGTGGATCTTCACGGGCAAGGCCATGCATCACGACACGGCGGTGCTGCGCCGCTACGTACCCGATTTGAGCAAGGACCGCT
Organism: Vicinamibacterales bacterium; assembly: GCA_035637635.1. GTDB lineage: Bacteria > Acidobacteriota > Vicinamibacteria > Vicinamibacterales > UBA2999 > DASPWV01. The sequence goes on from DASPWV010000706.1 coordinate 2,191, forward strand.
TTCATGTGGCACTGACGACGTGGCACTGGGTGCCACAAGTAATCGTGGGCCTGGCGTTTCTTGCCTACGGCGGTATTCCGTGGGTGCTCTGGGGCATCTTCTTCCGTACGGTGTTTGGCCTCCATGCAACATGGGCGGTCAACTCGGCGACGCATCTGTGGGGCTCGCGCCGATTCAAGACACGTGATGATTCGACCAACAACTGGTGGGTCGCCCTGCTGACGTTTGGCGAAGGCTGGCACAACAACCATCACGCGCATCCTGTCTCGATGCGTCACGGACTGGCGTGGTACGAGCTCGACCTGAATTACCTGGGCATCAGGACGCTGGAATTTTTCGGCCTCGCCTGGGGCCTCAAAGTCGCCAGGCTCGAGAAACACGTTCACCGGATGGCGCAGGAGTCGCCGGACGCCGTCGATATCAGCGAAGCCACACCGGCGCTGGCGGACTGAAGCGCCGGCGCTGGCGCACTGATGCGCCGGAGTTGCCTCCACCGCGTTCATCGCGTCGCGCTAGAATTCGGGCGTGACGCGACGCCAGACGGCGACGATTGTTTTCATTACCCTCTGCGTCGTCCTCGTCGCAGCGGCCGTCACCCTCAACATCGGCTGGATCATCGTCAACGGGCGGCGCGTTCTTCCGCTCGTTCTGGGAGTCCTGTCGTTTGCGTTGATCATTGCCGGCATCATTGTTTACACGGTGTTCCTGGTGCGCGAAATTCGCCGCAACGAGCAGCACGACGCGTTCATCAACGCGGTCACCCACGAACTGAAGACGCCCATCGCCTCGATTCGCCTTTACCTCGAGACGCTCCAAGCGCGCGAGGTCAGCGACCACCAGCGGCGCGAGTTCTATCGCGTGATGCTGGCCGACGCCGATCGCTTGCAGCAAACGGTGGAGCAAGTGCTCAAGGCAGGCGTCGCCGGACAGCGGGCGGGCATGCTGCATCGCGCGACCGTCGACGTCGCGGCCTTGGCGCGAGAAACGGCTGAAACGGCGCGGCTGCGCCATCATCTGTCCCCGGATGCCATTTCGGTAGTCGTTCCGGCGTCCGCCTCGGCCGGGCTTCTCGTCGACGGAGACGCCGACGAACTGCGTACTGCAATCTCGAATCTCCTCGACAATGCGGTGAAGTACTCCCGCGATCACATCCAGGTAAGCGTCGAAGTCGCCGTGCCGACGCCTGAGACAGTGTGGGTGCGCGTACGCGATCGTGGCATCGGCATCCCGAACGCACAGCTCAAACGCATCTTCAAGCGCTTCTACCGCTTCCAGCCGCGCGGATTCAAGGTCAAGGGCACCGGCCTCGGCCTCTTCATCGTCCGTTCGATCGTCCAGCAGCATGGCGGCCGCGTGTTTGCGCAAAGCGAAGGCGAGGGGAAAGGCGCGACGTTTACAATCGAGCTGCCGCGGTTGGTGAAGGCCTGATCTAGAGTGCCTGGAGTGCCTGGGGTGCCTAACATGTGTAGAGTGCGTACCGTGCGTAATGTGCGCAACGTGCCTGACGGGCCTCGACGCACTGCAAGCACCTGAGGCACTCTAGGCACTTTAGGCACTCTAGGCACTGCAGGCACTCTAGGTACGCTAGGCACTCTAAGCGCGATGTCCCACATCCTGATCGTCGAAGACGAACAACATCTCGCCCAGGGCCTCTGTTTCAATCTCGAAGCCGAAGGGCACAGCGTCGAAGTTGCCGGCGATGGCGAGACGGCGCTGCAGCGAGTCGTTGCGGAACACCGCGCCTACGACGCAGTGATCCTCGACGTGATGCTTCCCGGGAAGGACGGGTTCAGCGTTGCGGCGACGATGCGCCTCGAAGGTCGGTTCGTTCCAATCCTGATGCTGACGGCACGGTCGAGACCAGAAGATGTGCTGGCGGGCTTCGCCGCGGGAGCCGACGACTACCTGCCGAAGCCCTTCGAGCTGGCGATTCTGCTCGCGCGCCTGCGAGGGCTGCTGAGACGCACCGAGTGGGCGCGCCAGCACTCGGGACATGCCGTGACGCGTCCTGTGCGGTCAACACCGCCTGCGACGCGACCCGAGGCAAATCTCCAGCGTGATGATGCCGCTCCGCCCGGCGTGTGGACGTTCGCGGGAAAGACGCTCGATCTCGGAGCGCTGGAGCTTCGCGTGAACGACAAGGCGTACCATTTGACCGTGATGGAGGCGGATCTGCTTCGCTATCTGATAGAGAATGCCGGCAAAGCCGTATCGCGAAAAGCCATTCTCGAGGATGTGTGGAACCTGCACGAGGATACCGACACGCGTGCGATCGACAACTTCATCGTCCGGCTGAGACGTTATCTCGACGAAGATCCTTCACATCCGCAGCACGTGCTCACCGTTCGCGGCGTCGGTTACAAGTTCGTCGTAGAGCCGCAGCCGCGCTCGCGTAAGGCGGCGTCGGGCGCCTGAGTCACAAGCCGCGAGTCACAATAGATCAGTGCGATCCCGTTTGATCGTCCGGATAGCCTTCCTTGCGCTGTTCTCGAGCGCTTGCGCTCCGGCGTACTGGGTCGGGATGAAGCTCTATTACCGCCGGATCGATATCGCGCCCAATCGCGTGTTCATGAATATCGGGTACGACCCCGGCGCGCCCGACGATCACAAACGTCAACTGGACTTGTATCTGCCCGATCGGGCGGACGCGCCGACGGTCATCTTCATTCATGGCGGCGGATGGGCCTGGGGCGACCGGTCGCAAACCTTCGGCGGCGCGGACGTCTACGGCAACATCGGCCGGTTCCTCGCGAACGAGGGGTTTGTGGCGGCGGTTCCGAGCTATCGGCTGATCTGGAAGACCGACTGGCGCACGCAACTGTTTGACGTGGCTCGCGCCGTCGCGTGGGTACAGGAGCACATCGCGGCGCGTGGAGGCGACCCGCGCAGGGTCTTTCTGATGGGCCACTCAGCCGGCGCGCAGCTCGCGCTGCGCGTAGCGGCCGATCCACAGTGGCTCCGCGGAGTGCACGCGCGCCCGGACAACGTCTGCGGAGTGATAGTGGTCAGTGCAGCGGGACTCGATCTGCAAGATGCACGCACCGACGAGCTCGATGGCGATCCGCGTTATTACGTTGAACGATTTGGCGGCAGCATCAAGGAGGATCCGGCGAAGCCGGAAACCTCCGTTTGGCGGCAGGAAGCGTCCGTACTGCCGGCGCTCGACGCCGCCGATCCGCCGGTCCTCTTCATGATTGCGGAGAAGGACTACGCATCGATTCACCATCAGAATCGGCTCGTCGACGAGCGTCTGCGTCAGCTTGGCCTCAGCAGAGGATTTGTCATCGTGCCGCACATGGATCACGAACGCATCGTGCTGGAGCTCAGTCGGCCGGATCACGTTGCGGGTCGGGCCATACTGAAGTTCTTGCGAGAGACGCCATGCCCGCGGTCGTGAGGAGCACGGACGGGCCTCAGAGACTCAGAGACACAGAGACCAGTCTTGTGGAGAGCACAAAGCGCACATCCAGGGCTGGCGTGTCCCGATCGCGGTTGAACTGAGCCGGCGGTTGTCGGTGACCAAATGCGAATTCCTTATGGCGTATTCTCTACAAAGATTTCTCTGTGCCTCGGTGCCTCTGTGGCCCGTACGTGTCAGCGTGCCTTCACGTCGTACGCGTAGATCACGTCCTGATCCCGCAGGATGAACTTCCCGTTGGTGATAATCGGATGAGCCCACGTCGGCGCGCCGGTCGAGGGCTGAATAGAGAAGCGGCCGCGCTCGTGGTACGCGTCCGCGGACGCATCGGCGAGGCCGACCGTGCCGTCCTCGCTATAGAGATAGAGCCGCTCATCGCCGTAGATGAGCGAACCCTTGCCAACACTGCGATCGCGCCACAGGCGATCGCCCGTATCGAACTTGAGAGCGGTGAGGATGCTGCTCGAAAAGCCGTAGATGTTGTCGCCCACCACGACCGAGCTCGCGTGGTGATTGCGCATCTCGCGCGTGAAGTAGACCTCGCTCGCCGACGCGATGTTGCCGGACGCCTTCACGTCGAGGAGCGCGGCCCCCGTGCCGTAATCGGACGAGAAGAACACGCGCGTGCCGCGAACGATCGGCGTGGCGATGTTCGCGGTGTTGTTGGCGACGCGATCGTAGCTCCAGAGCAATCTGCCATCTCGAGGATCGACGGCAAGCGCGCGGCGGCTGGTGAAGAACACCACTTGCGCGAGACTGCCGGTCCTCAACAGCATCGGCGAGGAGTAGGCTGCTTCGTCGCCCTGGTTTTGCCACAGCGTTGTCCCATCGGTCTTGTTGATGGCCACGATCGACGCGCGGCGGCCGCCGGCGTTCAACACAATGCGGTCGCTGATGATCAGCGGCGACTCGCTGTATCCCCAGGGAGGAGTTGCGCCGCCAAAGGTCTGCACGACATTCACGGACCAGATGCGCTTGCCAGTTGCCGCGTCCAGGGACGCGAGATCGCCTGATCCGCCGAACACGTAGAGGCGATCGCCATCCACGGTCGGCGTGCTGCGAGGCCCATCGCCCTGGTCGTTGCGATAGCGCCGGCCGAGTGGCGTCTCCCACAGCTTGCGGCCGGTCGCCGCGTCAAACGCCATCGCGTATTCCACATCGCGCGCCCCGAGCGTATAGAGCCGGCCGTTCGACGCCGACAGCGATGAGTAACCCGTGCCGGCACCCGATGTTTTCCACACAAGCCGCGGGCCGCCTGGAGGCCACTGCTTGAGCAGCCCCGTTTCTTCCGAGTGTCCGTCGCGGTTCGGGCCACGCCACTGGAACCAGTCGGCGGCTTGGGCACGCGCGCGGTGAGAGGGCAAGACCGCGATGGATAGCAGAAGCGCCGCGAGAGCGATGGTCGTGCGCATGGCTGATTAGACGCTTGGGAACAATCGACAGTCTACGCCTCAGAAGTAGCGAGGCACCGAGTCGGATTTTGCAAATCTCCGCAGGAGCATTCTCTGTGTCTCGGCGTCTCTTTGGCCCGTACGTCGTCAATCGAAGGGCGTCGCCGCGGCGGGCAACGACGCAACGAAGTCCTTGCGAAAACGCTCCGCGTAGCTCGCGAGCAACTCGTCGACGCGCGCGCTGCTCGGCGATCGAACAATCAAACCGACGTGATGGCGCTTCGACATTCGCCACGCCACCTCCGGGTCCGAGTAAGCGGAAGTATCGGGCCGCTCCTGTCGAGCGAGCGAGACGATGAGGCCGCCGTACTCGTCACGCGGAGTGGGCGGTATGTACGGCGCCTTTCCTCCCGCAAGTTCAATCTTCGCCCACTCGGCCCAAAGGTTGAACCCTGCAGCCGCGTCCACGAGCTCAGCGATATGCGCGCCCCCGACGCGTGCGGACGTTTCGAGAAACACGCAGCCGCCATCGCGCCCGCGGATGTACTCGGTGTGCGAGACGCCGCGGACGAGTCCGAGCGACGGAAGCAGCCGTGCGTTCAGGTCGAGAAGCGCACGCGCGTCCGGCGACGTGCGATCGATGAGGCGCGTCGTGAACACGCCTCCGGAATGCGACACGTCGAACGGTGGCGTGCCGTACTTGCTGGGGATGGCAACGACCACCGCACGTTCCGAGACGATCGAGTCGACGTGGTAGACGTCGCCGGCCACGAACTGCTCCAGAAGATAAAAAGAGCGCTGGTCGCCGAGGCTTTCCGTGACCGCCCACATCTCGTCCTCGCTGTTGATCTTGCGAATGCCGATGGCGCCCGCCATATGACGCGGTTTCAACACCCACGGTGGCGTCACACGGCGGCAAAACTCGCGCAAGGCATCGTCGTTGAGCACGTGCACGAATGCGGGCACCGGCAAACCGTCGTCGCGCGCCTTGACCCGCATCGCCAGCTTGTCGCGGAAGTGCCGGGTGGTCGTTTCGCCCATGCCGGGGATGCGCAAATGCTCACGAAGCGCCGACGCCTTTTCCAAATCGAAATCGTCGAGCGGGACGATTCGATCAATCGGGACGCGGCGGGCCACATGCGACACACCGAGAATGAGGTCGTCCAGCTTCCACCGCTTCTTGTCGTCCTGCATGTAAAACGTGTCGTCGATGCTCTCGCGCGGCCATTCCTCGTCTTTGAGGCTCAGCGAGGTCACGAGCAGCACGCGGGCGCCCTGGCGCTTCGCCTCCCGCAGAAACTCGAACCCTTTGTGGTAGGAGGCGATGCACAGGAGCGTGAGTGGAGACGGCACGGCCATATGCATGCAGTTGCCAGTTGCCAGTTACCAGTTCAACGTTGAATTTTCAGTTGCCCGCCACAAACCTAAGGACTGAAACGACAACTTTGAACTGGGAACCGATCACTGGAAACTTCTGTTATTGTCCGAGAATGCTACCATCTGTGGCGTGAGTGTCTTCAAGCGCCTGGGGCCGACGCACGTTCACGTTCGCACGCCGATTATGGTTGCTCTTATCGTGCTGCTGATCATCCTTGGATCCGCCGTCTGCTATTACCGGGTCGGCACGGCATAATTGTAGGTACAGGTTCACACATGAAACGTATCTTCCTGTTCGTCGTCACCAACCTCGCCATCATGGTGACGCTCTCCATCGTCCTCTCGCTGCTCGGAGCTTCGGGGTACATCCGCGGCGGGCAGATCGACATGGGCGCCCTGATGGCGTTCTGCTTCGTCTACGGCATGGGCGGGGCGTTCATCTCGCTGCTCATGTCTCGCGTGATCGCCAAGTGGGCGATGGGTGTGCGGCTGGTTGATGGCCGCACCGGCCCCGCGGAGCTCGATCGGCTGTATGAGACGGTGTCCCGGCTCACGCAACAGGCCCAGCTCCCGATGCCGCAAGTCGGGTTTTACGACTCGCCCGAGGTCAACGCCTTTGCGACCGGTCCGAGCAAACGAAAAAGTCTCGTCGCTGTGTCATCGGGTCTCTTGCGCAGGATGAGGCAGGAAGAAATCGAAGGGGTCCTCGCCCACGAGGTGACCCACATTCAGAACGGCGACATGGTGACAATGACGCTCCTGCAGGGCGTCGTGAACGCGTTTGTCATGTTCCTCGCGCGAATCGTGGCGTTTGCCGTGCGACAGGGAAGCGACTCGCGCAACTCGTATGTTTTGAGTTTTGTCGTCATGATCGTGCTGCAGATTGTGCTCGGCATGCTCGGCATGCTCGTCGTCGCCTGGTTCTCGCGGGCGCGTGAATTCCGCGCCGATGCGGGAGGCGCCGCGCTCGCCGGACGGGGCAACATGATCGCCGCGCTCAGACGACTCCAGGACGCAAAGCAGCTCGTTGACAGAAGCGAACCCGCGCTGGCGACGCTCAAGATCAACGGCGCGCGGAGCTGGGCGTCGCTTGCGTCGACACACCCGCCGCTCGAGGCACGTATTCGCGCGTTGGAACAGTTGCAATAAGGCTACATAGCGCGGGCCTTCGGCCCGCGGCGCCCGATGCCATCAGAAACCGTCGAGGCCCAGGGTCATCTCATCGACTCCGGTGATCTCCAGGCCATTCTCACGACCATCGTCGAACATGGTGCGACCTACGAGATTCTGGGCTTCGAGGTCGGCCGCACCAACGCTGATGCTTCGCGCCTGACTATTCAGCTCAAC
>DASPWV010000707.1:0-6362 GCA_035637635.1 Vicinamibacterales bacterium
GTGTGTCTCCTGCAGCGCGTCTTCAACAGCGAGTGGGTGGAATTTGAACGTCTCGGTGAGGACGTTCGCGTCCTCCGCCGTTGGCGCAGTGACGTCCGCCCAGACAACGGCGCCGCTATTGGGCTCGAGCCATGCAGGGTCAATCGTTTCGACGGGTCGCGTATGGCCGGCGCGATGAACGTAATACGCGATCAATCGCCAACCTTCACGGCGAGCGCTGCCTGCGCTGCCGCGAGCCGGGCCACGGGAATCCGATACGGCGAGGCGCTCACGTAATCCAGGCCGACTTGATCGAAGAAATGCACTGACGCGGGGTCGCCCCCATGCTCGCCGCAGATGCCGAGCTTGAGATCTTTGCGGGCCTGCCGGCCCTTCTCGACGCCTATCCGGACGACCGCGCCCACTCCTTCGACATCGATCGTGGCGAAGGGATCCCTTTCCAGGATCTTCTTCTCCTGATACACGCGCAGGAACTTCCCGACATCGTCGCGCGAAAAGCCGTACGTCAGCTGGGTCAAATCGTTTGTGCCAAAAGAGAAGAACTCCGCTTCCTTCGCGATCTGGTCTGCGACGATGGCGCCGCGCGGGACCTCGATCATCGTGCCGACGAGATATTTGATCCTGACGCCCTGCTCCGCCATCACCTGCTCGGCGACCCGGTCGACGATGACCTTCTGGTCGCGCAGCTCCTTCACATCGCCGACAAGCGGAATCATGATCTCCGGGACGACAGTCATTCCTTCTTTTCGCAATTGGCACGCGGCTTCGAGGATGGCGCGCGCTTGCATTTCGGTGATCTCCGGATAGGTGATCCCGAGCCGCACGCCGCGGTGTCCGAGCATCGGGTTGAACTCATGCAGCTGCTCGACGCGGTGGAGGAGCGTGCGCCGCTCGTCGAGCTTCGGTCCGGTCTTTCCGCTCTCCTCCATGCGGGCGATCTCGACCATGAGCTCTTCGCGCTTGGGCAAGAATTCGTGCAGCGGCGGGTCGATGGTGCGGATTGTAACGGCTTCGCCCTTCATCTCCTTGAAGACGCCGTAGAAATCCTCTCGTTGCAGCGGCAGGAGCTCGTTGAGCGCCGCGCGGCGATCGCGCTCGTTGTCGGCAAGAATCATCCGCTGCACGATGGGAATGCGGCCCTCGCCAAAGAACATGTGCTCGGTGCGGCAAAGACCGATGCCGCGTGCGCCAAACGCGTAAGCGATTTGCGCCTGATCGGGCAAGTCTGCGTTCGCGCGGATCCCGAGGCGCCGGAACTGGTCGGCCCACGACAGCAGCTGGCTGAAACGTTGGTAGATGTTTGATTTCTTCGCGTCGAGCTTGCCGGCGAGCACCTGCAGGATCTCGCTGGGCTGCGACGCGACCTTCGCCAGCTTCACCTCGCCGGTGAGGCCATCAAACGAAACGAAATCACCTTCCTTTACCGTCTGGCCCTTGACCGAGAACGTCCGGCTCTTTTCATCAATCGACAGGTCGCCCGCGCCGACAATGGACGGCTTGCCCATTTGACGGCCGACCACCGCCGCGTGAGACGTCATGCCGCCAGTGGCGGTCAGAATCCCTTGGGCGACCCACATCCCGTGGATGTCATCCGGCACAGTTTCGCGACGAACGAGAATAACGGGCTTACCATTCTCGGACCACTCAACCGCATCGTCGGCGGTGAAGACCACGTGGCCCGAGGCGGCGCCTGGCGATGCCGGCAGCCCTTTCGTCGCGACCGGAATTTTCGCCCACTCTTTCCGATCGAAGTCCGGCGATAACAGCTGTGACAGCGATTCGGGATCGACAAGCACGACGGCTTCTTTCGGCGTGACCAGCTTTTCCTTGACCAAATCCGTTGCTATGACCACGGCGGCATAGCCGGTCCGTTTGCCGCTGCGGGTCTGCAGCATGAAGAGGCGCTCGTCCTGAATGGTGAACTCAAAGTCCTGCACGTCGCGGTAATGCTTCTCGAGGCGTGTCGTGATGTCGCGAAGTTGCTTGTACGCGCTCGGCATCACTCGCTCGAGCTCGCGGATTGGCTGCGGCGTACGGATGCCGGCGACAACGTCTTCGCCCTGAGCGTTGATCAGGAATTCCCCATAGAACTCTTTCGCGCCGGTCGCCGGGTTGCGCGTAAAACCAACGCCGGTGCCCGAGCGTTCGCCGGTGTTGCCGAACACCATCATCTGAACGTTGACCGCGGTGCCAATGGAATCGGGGATGTCGTAGATGCGCCGGTACTCTTTCGCACGCGGGTTGTTCCACGAGCGGAACACGGCATCCCTGGCCATGCGAAGCTGCTCGCCGGGTTCCTGCGGGAATTCGCGACGCGACTTCCGGCGCACGACTTCCTTGAAGCGGCGGACGACCTCGCGAAGCGCCTGTTCGTCGAGGGCGGTGTCCTGCGTCGCGCCGCGGGCGCGTTTCACCTCTTCGAACTCGTGCTCGAAGGCGTCCTTGGGGATCTCGAGGACGACGGCGCCGAACATCTGGATGAAGCGCCGGTAGCTGTCGAACGCGAAGCGGCCGTTGTTCGTCCGCGCTTTGAGCCCCTCGACCGTTGCGTCGTTCAGGCCCAGATTGAGGATCGTGTCCATCATCCCCGGCATCGAGAACTTCGCGCCCGACCGGACCGAGACGAGTAGCGGATTGTCAGAGGATCCGAGCGACGCGCCGGCGGCTTTCTCGAGCTTGGCGCGATTCGCGGTGATTTCCTGCTCGATGGCGGGCGTCAGCTTCTGACCCAGCTCGTAATAGAGATTGCACGCCGCCGTGGAGATCGTGAAGCCTGGCGGCACCGGCAGCCCTGCATTGGTCATCTCGGCCAGACCGCTGCCCTTTCCGCCCAGCGTGTCTTTCATCGTGCGGTCGCCGTCGGCTTTCCCGTTGCCGAAAAAGTACACGTACTTTCGATGTGAAGTGCCTGGCGTGCGTGAACTGCGTGAAGTGCCTTGTGCCTTTTGAGTCGTTGACGTTCGTCGTGTGGGTGCCGTGTTCCTTTTCCTTGTCGCGCTCTTGCGTATCGTGCTCTTCCGTGCCGCTGTTTTTGCCATCTAACCCCTCAGTTGACGCGAGTTCTCAATTGCTCGACCGGGTGAGGCATCGCTTTTCGGGCACGAACGCACTGGTCCGGACGGACGGCATCCCGAGCCGAAGTGAGCCTCGGCGATTATGTCTCCGGAACCATCTCCGAGATGTCTGCGAGGTGGAGAATCAATTCTTCGAGGCGCTTCATCAATGCGAGTCGCGCCTCTCGCAGCTGCGGATCTTCAGCCATCACCAGCACGTCATCGAAGAATCGGGCGACCGTCGGGCCGAAGCGAGATGCCTCCGCAAACGCCGCGCGGTAACCCTGCCCCGATCGTACGGCCGATTCGATCACTGGCGTTCGCTGCTCGAGCTCGTTGACGAGATCTTTCTCGGCCGGCTCGTGCAACAAGCCAGCCGTAGCCGCACCACGATCTCCGTCGAAGTTTTTCGCGATGTTGCGCACGCGTTTGAACAGAATCGCGAGTTGCTTGAACTCCGCAGACTCGGTAAACTCCGGCAGCACCTCGAGCTTTCGCCTCGCGTGCAACGGCCGCAGCTGTCGTACATCGCCGGCGGTCACCGCGCGGACGTTCCGCACGTCGAAGCCCCTTTGCTCCAGAACGTAGCGAACGCGCTCGGCCAGAAATTCGTAAATGGCGGCTCGCGCCTCGGGAGGCACCTGCAGGTCTTCGGCCGCGCGCTCCACGAGCGTGCCCAAGGAAATCGCCTCGTCGATGCCGGTGATCCCGGGAAGGTCGATCAGCGTACGCACAAGGCCCTGCGCGGCCCGGCGCACGCCGAACGGATCACGCGAGCCCGTCGGCCTCTCACCCACCGCAAACATTCCGACGACGGTGTCGAGCTTATCCGCCATCGACACCGCCGCCCACGTGGTCGTTGCGGCACCGAGTTGGTTCGCAGAGGGAGGTGCGTCAGCTTCTCCGGCAACGGGCAGATAGTGGTACGAGATGGCTTTCCAGACTTCTTCAGGGTGTCGATCGTCGCGTGCGTAGATGCCGCCCATGGTGCCCTGGAGCTCGGTCATCTCCCGCACCATCTCGGTGGCGAGATCGGCTTTCGCGAGACGACCGGCGACCTCGGCGTGCGCCGCGGTGTCATCATCCGCGCCAAGCACGTCTTTGGCGATCCACCGTGATAAGCGTGCGAGTCGCCCGACCTTCTCCGCGTAAGTCCCAAGCTTCTTGTGGAAAAGAAGCGTGCTCAGCCGCTCGACAAAGCTCTCCAGGGTTTTTTTGCGATCGGCATCCCAGAAAAAGCGCGCGTCTCGCAGTCTGGCCGTGAGCACTCGCTCCAGATTCTTCGAGACGAGCTCCGGTTTCTCGGGTTCCATGTTGAGGACGGCAAGAAAAATGGGGAGAAGTCTGCCCTGCTCGTTCATCACCGGGAAAAAATGCTGATGGCGAATCATCGTAGTCGTCAGCACTTCTTCGGGCAACGAGAGAAACTCCGGGCTGAACGCGCCTGAAAGGACTGTTGGGTACTCGACGAGATCCGGGACCTCCTGAAGCAGCGTCTGGCCGACGAGGTGACGTGCGATGCGGCCGCCACGGCGCCGCGCCTCGATATCCAGCTCGCGCGTAATACGATCCTGGCGCTCGCTCCGCTCCAGTACGACGAAGTTCTCTGCGAGACGCTTGCGATATTCGTCGAAGCCCTTGACCTTGATCGCACGGCCTGCCCGTCCGCTGGTCGTCAGAAATCGATGACCGAAGGTCACGGCACTCGATCGCACCTCCTGAACGAGCGGCCCTTGTGCGAGTGACGTGCGATAGAGCGAAAACGGGACGACGCGGCCGCCGTAGAGAAATAGGATCCATCGAATCGGCCGGCCAAATGGTAATTCCGTTTTGCCGTCTTCAAACGTTGCGTCCCACCGCATGGCTTTCGGAAACGACAACTCGCGTAGGAGTCCCGTCAAAATGTCGGGCAGTACGTCAACGGCCGCTTTTCCACGAAGCTGCTTTTTATACGCGAGGTACGTCCCTTTGGGCGTGTCGACGCGGTCGAGCGCGGCGACGTCGACGCCTTGCTTCTTCGCGAAACCCTCGGCTGCGGGTGTGGGAGTGCCCTCGGCGGTGAACGCGGCCGAAACCGGCGGCCCGGTGAGAACCTCCTCGGAGTCGGTTTGTCTCTCGGCGAGTTTCGCGACCCGCACCGTGAGCCGCCGCGGTGTCGTGTACGCCTCAATCGGCGCGGAAGGCGCAAGGCGGTATTCGGTGCACTGCGACTGCAGACGTGCGGATAGGTGTATGGTCAGGCCTGGCAGCCAGCCGGCCGGAATCTCTTCGACGCCAATTTCGATGAGAAGTTCGCGGTCCATCGACCTCCGTCCCTGTTAAGCGCCTCCGTCCCGGCTAAGCCACTTCCGTCCCGGCTAAGCCACCTCCGTCCCCGGACGTCTCTGCGCGGGGAGGAAGGGAGGTCTCCTGGCGGGGACGCAGGTCGCTAAGGGGGACGGAGGTCGCCTACACGGCCTCTTCGAGCTCGCGTTCCGCAGCGGCACTCGCTTCTTCCTCGGCCGCGTACTGCTTGCAGATCGCGACAGCCAGTTGCCGCACGCGAAGAATGTACGCCGTGCGTTCGGTCACCCCAATGCTGCCGCTCGAATCGAGCACGTTGAACAAGTGCGAACACTTGAGGCAATGCTCCAGCGCAGGAATCAGAAGACCGCCTTTCAACAGGCGCTCGCTGAATTCGTAGTGCTTGTCGAACAGCTCACGATGGAACGCGGCAAACGCCGTCGCGTCGATGCCTGTGTCCTGATTGAACGCATACTTCGACTGTTCGATCTCCTCGCGCATACGCACGTCCCGATACTTCACCCCCGGCGCCCACTCGAGGTCGAACACGTTGTCGACCTTCTGCAGAAACATCGTGATGCGCTCGAGCCCGTACGTGATTTCCGCGGAGATCGGCGCCAGGTCGATCCCGCCGACCTGCTGAAAGTACGTGAACTGCGTGATCTCCTGTCCGTCGAGCATCACCTGCCAGCCGATGCCCCACGCACCGAGCGTCGGCGATTCCCAGTTATCTTCTTCGAAGCGAATGTCATGCTGCCGAAGATTGATGCCGCAGGCCTCGAGGCTATCGAGATAAAGCTGTTGCACTTCGTCAGGGGCCGGCTTGAGAATCACCTGCATCTGCAAGTGCTTGAACAACCGATTCGGATTCTGTCCAAAGCGGCCATCGTCAGGACGCCGCGACGGCTGCACGTACGCGACGCTCCACGGCCGTGGACCGAGCACACGCAGCAACGTCTCGGGGTGCGAGGTGCCCGCGCCCACTTCGATGTCGAGCGGCTGCTGAAGAAGGCATCCGCGCGACGC
>DASPWV010000708.1:0-6824 GCA_035637635.1 Vicinamibacterales bacterium
TGCCGATGATGATCATCATCAGCGCGCCGGCGACACACAGCAGCACCTGCGCCTGATCGAGCGCCGGATTGGTTTCGCGCTCGGACCGATAACCGCGGTGCACAGAGGTTACGAGCATGCCGACAATCGCGGCGACCACCAGCTTGCTCAACTCGAAAAGCGGATTCGACCACGGGGTGCCGGGCTGCTCGGAAGGCCCCAGGGGCGTTTCGTACGAGGGACCGGGGGCGCGCAGACCGAGCGTCGGCCACAGCACGCCCACGAGCACCAGGCCGATTCCCACGACGAGGACCAACGTAAATGTGAGAGCCCGCCGCCACGGCAGCGGCGTCGCCCGTGCCTCTTCGAGCGTGTCGCAGATTTGCAGAACGTCCTGCAGGCGAAGCAGCCCGATCTCCTCACGTACCCGCGGGTTGGGGCCGACAAGAGTAAGGCGGCGTCCCAGACGCTGTGCAGAAGTGTGACCGCGAATCAGCGCGCGAATGCCCGCGCTGTCTACAATGGACACATCGTGTAGATCGATGATGACGTGCTGAACGCCGCTCCGGAGCGCGGTCTGGATCTGCCGTTCGAGTTGTTCGGCCGCGCCGCCTGCGGTGACGGGCTCCTGAGGAGAGAAGACGAGCGCCTTACCCGGGGATCGTGTCGCAGGGGCGGCCATTTTGTGAGTGAATAAGTGGCGAAGACGCTACCACGTATAACCAGCGTGAGCAAACAGGGCACTCCTCTGGCGGCACTCCTCCTGGTGCTCGGGACGCTCTACTGCAGCAAGGGAAGTCCAACAACGCCCACGCCGCGTCCGGACCCTGAAGCACCGCGCGGCGGTGGCACCGCGGTGTTGATCGGCGCCGGCGACATCGGCCTCTGCGGCTCGCAAGGCGCGATTGCGACGGGCCGGTTGATCGAAAACACGCTGGGAGAGGTGTTTCTCGCCGGCGACATCGGCTATTCGCAAGGCAGCGCCGCGAATTTTCGCGAGTGTTTCGAGCCGGTCTGGGGGCATGCACGCGGCCGCTGGCGTCCGGTGCCGGGCAATCACGAGTACGAATCGCCGAACGCGGTCCCCTACTTTCAGTATTTCGGAGCCGCGGCCGGTCCGCCCGACGCGGGATATTACCGGTTTTTTCTCGGCGAGTGGCTCATTCTGATGCTCAATTCGAACATCGCGGCAGGCCCGACATCCGCGCAATATCAATTCGTTCGCGAGAGCCTGAGCCGCCCGGTGAGATGTCAGATGGCCATCTGGCATCATCCAGTGTTCACCTCGGGACCCAACGGACCGAGCGGCTTCATGCGCGACATGTACAAGCTTCTCGACGACAACGAAGTCGATGTCGTCGTCAACGGCCACGATCATTTGTATGAACGCTTCTCGCGACAGGACGCCGACGGCCGTCAGGATCCACTGGGCATCCGCGAGTTCATCGTGGGGACAGGCGGCGCGCAGCTGTATTCGTTCGTGACGACCGCGCCCAACTCGACCGTGCGGATCTCAACCTACGGCATCATGAGATTCACGCTGCGACCCGACGCCTACGATTGGGACTTCCTCGAAACGTCCGGTGCCCTGGGGGACAATGGAACAACGGAGTGTCATTGATGTCCCTTCGCGCAAAGCTCGCCGTTCTCTTCGTGTCCGTCCTCACTGGAGTCGCCGCCGCACAACAGCCGCCGCGTCCTGAGCCCGTGCCCGCGCCGCCCGATGTCGCCGCTGCGCCCGCGGATGCGCAGAAGATTGCCTCCGGTCTCGCGTTCAAAACGCTGCAGCCTGGCAAGGGGGATGCGCACCCCGGGGCGAAAGATGCCGTGACCGTGCACTACACGGCGTGGACGCCAGACGGCAAGATGTTCGACAACTCGTATGCGCGGAAGATGCCGAGCACGTTTCTCATCGAAAGCGTGATTAAAGGTTGGGGCGAAGGCGTGCAGCTGATGACGACCGGTGAGAAGCGACGGTTCTGGATTCCCGAGGAGCTCGCGTTTCGCGGAATGAAGGGACGTCCGCAGGGGATGGTCGTGTTCGACGTCGAGCTGCTCGACATCGTTCCAAATCCACGCGTCGCACCACCGGATGTCGCAAAACCCCCGGCAGACGCGGAGAAAACGTCGTCCGGCATCGCTTACAAGGTGCTGCGGCCGGGCACCGGAAGCGAGCATCCGAAAAAGGAGAGTCGCGTCACGGTTCACTACACAGGATGGTCGACGGACGGCAAGATGTTCGACAGCTCCGTCGTGCGCGGCGCGCCGGCAACGTTCGGTTTGAGCGAAGTGATCGAGGGTTGGACAGAAGGCGTGCAGCTCATGGTCGAGGGGCAGAAGACACGTTTCTGGATTCCCGCTCGACTCGCCTATCAGGGCGGCAACGGCCCGCAAGGCATGCTCGTGTTCGACATCGAGCTGCTCGCGATTAGCAAATAGTTTCCAGTTACCAGTTGCCAGTTCAAAGTTTCGTTTCGAGTTCAGATCGTGTCAGTGCGAAGTTCCGCGGTGATCTTCACAAGTGCAGAAACTAATAACTCAACTTTGAACTGGCAACTGGTAACTGGAAACTGAGCGAAGCGATCAATCCAGCCGCGCCAATCTCGCCAGCACCGTTCCCAACGCTGAGTAGTCGTCGTTTTCCCGTCCTTCCGCCAAAAGCGCGCTCATCAGCTGCTGGACGAGCGCCGTCACGGGCGCCGGCGCATGCACTTCGCTGAGCGCATCGAGCACGATGCGAAGGTCCTTTCGGTAGAGGCGAACCGGAAATCCCGGCTTGAAATTTCGATCGAGGATTCGTTGTCCGTGAACTTCGAGCACGCGGCTCGCCGCAAATCCGCCAAGAAGCGCCGCGCGCACTTTGGCGGGATCGACACCGCTCTTGCGCGCCAGCGCGAAGGCCTCGCCGACCGCGGCCAGCGTGCCGCCAATCACCAGCTGATTACACGCCTTGCAGATTTGACCTGCTCCCGAATCGCCGATGCGGATGATGCGCTCCGGGTTGCCCATGGCTTCCAGAACGGGACGGACGCTTTCGAGCGCGCTCGCGTCGCCGCCGACCATGATCGACAGCGTTCCATCGATGGCGCCGATTTCACCTCCGCTGACGGGCGCATCGAGCAGGACGGCGCCGCGCTCGGCCGCCGCCGTGGCGAGCCGCCGGGCAGTCGCAGGAGCAATGGTGCTCATGTCGACGATGATCGTATTCGGCTGGAGACCCTGGAAAACCCCATCGGCCCCGCTGAGAACGAGCTCGACGTCTGGACCGTCGGGCAGCATCGTCACGATCCGCGTGGTTTGGCGCGCGACGTCGGCGGAAGACGCGGCAGCAACCGCGCCGGCTGAGGCGAGCTCGTCGACAGGGCCGCGGCTTCGGCTGTGCACGACCACGTTGAAGCCGCGTTTGAGGAGATTGCGCGCCATGGGACGGCCCATGACGCCGAGGCCGATAAATCCGATCGTGTCAGCCATGCCGCGGACCATAGCACGACACCGCCAATCAGCCGCAGATTACGCAGATCTGTCGCAGATGAATTCCCTATCCATCAGTCACGGCATGTCTGTGTTCATCTGCGGCCTACAGTGTCATCTGCGGCTTCTTACCGCTTGCGCGACTTGGCGGCCTTCTTGGTTCGCCCGCCCTTCTGTGCGCGACGTGTCGTCCCGCCGCCCTTCGCCGATCGCTTTCGTGCCGCTGGGCCGCCCGCGCGCCGGGTGGACGATCCCCGAGCGGCGCTGCGGCGCGAACTGGGCGCTTTGCGTGATCGCGGAGTGCCGCGGGCGCCTGAGGCTTTTGCAGATTTCCGCGAAGCGCCTTTGGCCCGCCCCGTGGTCTTACGTTTCGGAGCCGGACGACGGGCTTTGCGCGGCGGCGCGCCAGCACCCTCGCGGCCTGCAGCCTGTCCACCCGGCATGCCGGTGCTGGCCTCGGTAGCTCCGCCCTCACCGCCGGTCGTCGTGTCGGCGGTATCGTCGTTCATCATCGCATCGTCGGCATCATCGGACCCGCCGTTGTCGGGGGTTTCGTTGGCCATCCACGGCGGCGTCGCCTTCTGACGTACCCGCCGGCCAGGGCCTGGATGCGGTTCCGTCTGTCGTCTGCGCTCACGCGCGAGGTCGTCGGCGGAAAGGCGCCCGGCCATGGTGTAGTGATCCGGATTGACCTTGTTATGTCTGCTCACAACCGCTCCTTCGCGGACCCGGCAGCCTTCCGATGCTGCGGCCCGTTCGACCGACGCATGCAAGACGACAGAAGGTCCACGCTGATCGAGAGGATACTCCACGCGCGCGCAGTTTTTTGCTGCTGGCCCGCAGATTGTCGCTGGCGATTATCACACGCGGAAGCGCAATAACGCTCCTACTCCTCCATAGTCGTTCAGGAGCTCTGGATCTTCGATGAATCGGACGGTCGCCCCGGTCTGCTCGGCACGTCTGATTAGCTCGCCGGCGAGCTCGACACGGCCGGCGTCTGCCTCACCTGTCGCTGACGACGTCCTGGCGATGGTCTCGCCCTTGGACGTGTCGGGTGGCAACTGCTGAATAGCCTCGAGATTGTCAGCGCTTCCGGCGATGAGCAGCTCGTCGACCTGCCCAAGCGTCAGTGCCTGCAGCGTGGCCTCTGGTCCAACGACGCCCAGCCCGTTCGCCTGCCATGCGCCAATCACCTCCTCGACACATTCACGATCGTCTTCGGCGTCCTTTTCATGAAGAATCTTGAGGGTGGCGGAGAGCAGTTCGTTTTCGGGGACGTCATGTTCGAGACGCACGACGTCGACCAGCTTGTCGATGAGCCGCTGCGGCAGTTGCTCCTTTACAAGCGGCTCGACGACCTCGTCTCCGACAACGATAATGTGCGGGATGTTCTCCGCGCTGACGATCCGATCGAGTGTCTCGACGACTTCCTTGATGTGACGGAGGTGAAAGTTCTCCGCTCGCCGCTGATACCGCGCCTGCGACCAGCCGCCCATTGAATTGCGGCGCGTCTTGACGCTTGTGACGTCGCGCTTCTGCTCCACTTCGCCGAGGCTGAAGACCACGATTCGTGCACGGTGAGTATCCGCGACCACGGCGGCGTACCGCGGATAACGATCGACGAGCTTTGCCAGTGGATAGAGATGCGGCACCGGACCAACAAACAACGAGTGTTCGTCGAGTGGAACCTGCAATTGAACCGCTTCGAAAAAATCCTCCGCGCCTGCGCACGCGAAGACGGCCACGGCGTTTGCGGAACGCTCAACCTGATTGGACAGATACGTCTGAATCCGCTCGACGTCGCGATCGAAGCTCGCCCGTTCTCGGGTGCCGTCGCGAAACGCTCTCTGCCGTTCGGCGAAGATCTTCCGCGTGAACGTGTCGTAGCGGTCGCGCCCGTGCTGATCGGCCGCGAGGTTGAGATACAGGCTGATCACGGGGAGCGTCTGCGGCTCGAAGTTGGCGAGCTTCTCCAACTGCTCACGTAGAGGAGTGCTGAGAGCGGGACTTGTCTTGGCCATGTCGCCGCATAAATGCAAGGGACATTCCGGCCGCCAGCCGTCTTCGGCACAAGGCCAATCCAGGGTCTTTGGCCAAAATGGCGGCTTCACGCCGTTTCAGCACTTGGACCCCGGCTCAGCCGCTTCTATAATTCCAGGGCCACATGCTGCGGCTCACCGCCCTTATTGCCCTCGTTCTCGTGGTGTGCGCTGCCGCAGCGTCAGCCAGGCCGCTGGATCCGCAGGCCGCTGACGATCGCGTCGACGGCTCGGCAGCCGGCCTGGGTCCGACTCTTGCCTCGCGCGACGCTGACGGAAAGGTCACGCTCCGCGCCAACCGCCTGCCGGAAGCATTGACCCTGGACGGCAGGCTGGCCGAGCCATTCTACGAACACGTCGAGCCCGTGAGCGATTTCGTCCAGCAGGAACCGTTCGAAGGAAAGCCGGCGACGGAAAAGACGGAGGTCTGGATTTTCTTCGACGAGAAGAATTTTTACGTGGCGGCTCGTTGCTGGGAATCAGACTCGTCCAAGCGCGTCACCAGCGACATGCGCCGCGACTCGCAAAATCTGTACAACAACGATCACTTCTCGGTGCTCGTCGACACGTTTCTCGATCGCCGGAGTGGTTACGCGTTCATGGCGAACTCACAGGGCGGAATACAGGACACGCTCGTCACCAACGAGCAGCCGAATCCAAACTGGAACACGATCTGGGAAGTCCGGACGGGCACCTTCGAACACGGATGGACGATAGAGTACCGGATTCCATTTCGCTCGCTGCGCTATCGCGCCAACGCTCACGTGTGGGGGATCAATTTCAGGCGGATGGTGCGGTGGAAAAGCGAGATTTCGTTTTTGACTCCGATCCCGGCCGCGTACGGCCGGCGCGCGTTGATGATGGTCTCGTACGCAGGCTCGGTCGGCAGCCTCGACATGCCTGGCAACGGCATCAATCTGGACATCAAGCCGTACGCGCTCGCGTCGAACGTCACCGACCGGGCTGCCACACCCGTGCGCGATCACAAAGGCGACTTCGATGCCGGCGCAGACGTCAAGTGGACGATGACGCAGCAGCTCGTCGCGGATCTCACCTATAACACCGACTTTGCGCAGGTCGAGGACGACGAGCAGCAGGTGAACCTGACGCGGTTCAGCCTCTTCTTTCCAGAGAAACGGGAGTTCTTTCTCGAGGGGCAGGAAGTCTTCAACTTCGCCGGCGCTGCGGACAACGGCCGTGGCGGTGGCGGCCCACCCGGTGGCAGTGGTGGAGGTGGTGGTGGTCCTACTGCCCCCAACAACACCCCTATCCTCTTTTTCAGCCGCCGTATTGGCCTCAACGACGACAGAGTTGTGCCCATTCTCGGAGGCGGTC
>DASPWV010000709.1:0-11477 GCA_035637635.1 Vicinamibacterales bacterium
TGGTGGCGCGGAACTGCTGCTGGTCAACGTGGTGTCGACGAATTTCTTCGATGTCCTCGGCGTCATGCCGGCACACGGGCGGCTGTTTACAGCCGGCGACGACACGCTGCTCGAGAAGGAACCCGGCGTGGTGCTGGGCCATGCCTTTTGGCGACGGCGTTTTGGCGGCGACGCCTCGATTGTCGGCAAGACCGTGCGAATTGGCCGTCAGGAAATGGTCCCCGTACGGGTCCTGGGCGTTCTGCCGGAACGGTTCCGGGACATGTATGCCGCCGCGGATCGAGACCTGTGGCTGCCAGCGCAGACATGGACGCGATTTGCGAGTGCGGAGGAGCTCCGTCACCGCGACCAGCGTTGGTTTGAAGTCGTTGGCCGGCGTCGTGCCGGCGTCGGCGTGAAGAGCGCGGATGCAGAGGTTTCTACGCTCGCCGGAGCGATGGCGCGTGAGTTCCAAAAGAGAATTCAGGACGCAGCGCGCGCGCGATTTCGGATTTGGCGTTTCGGCTCGAGATGGGCGGTCCCAACGCCCTCGCGCTGCTCGGCCTCGTTCTGCTCGTCGTCGCCATTACGTGCGTGAACGTCGCAAATCTCCTGCTTGCACGAAACGCCGGGCGTATGCGCGAGCTCGGGATTCGGGTAGCGATCGGCGCGACGCGAGCGCGTCTGCTGCGGCAGTTGATGATCGAAACGCTCCTGCTCGGGGCACTCGGTGCGGGCGCGGGCGTTGTGATCGCGTTGTGGCTCGTGGGCCTGATGCCTGCCGTACTGGTTCCACCCCCTGGATTCCCTGCATTGCAGCAGTTCGGAGTGGACGAGCGTGTGCTTGGCTTCACGCTTCTCGTCACGATGGTCACGACGGTTCTCTTCGGAGCGATCCCAAGCTGGGTGGCGGCACGAACCGGACTGTCGCGACTCCTCGACCGTCATGCTGACATCACCGCGCCGGATCGGTTGAACGAGGCGTTGCGCGGCGGTCTCGTCGCCCTTCAAATTGCCGTGTCTGTCGTGCTCGTCTGCGCAGCCGGAGTGTTGGCGCGCAGCTTTCAGGAAACGCGACTGTCGCGACCGCTGTGCGAGCTGCACTGAGGTCCGCCGCGTCACGGCTCGAGCCGCGGCGCGTGGTCACGATGACGCAGTACATCGACTATTCAGCTGCCGCGTATCGAGCGACGGCGCTTCTGGCTGGAACGCTGGCATTCGTTGGCCTCGTGTTGACCACCTTGGGCGTGTATGGAGTGATTGCGTATCGCACCGCGCGGCGTGCTCGTGAGTTTGGCGTGCGCATCGCGCTAGGCGGCGCTCGCGGTCAGGTCCTGCTGCTGGTTCTCAAGGAAGCGATGCAATCCGGGGTGCTCGGCATCGCGCTTGGAATTCCGATCGCGTTGACGATCACGAAGTGGCTCTCCGCGTTGTTGTTTGGAGTGGGTCCCTGGGATCCGCGTGTGTTTCTTGTCGCGCCGGCAGTGGTCATCGCTGCGGTGTGCTTCGCTGCCGTTCTCCCGGCCTGGCGAGCGATGCGAGTGGATCCCGCCAGCTCGCTGCGCTCGGTCTGAGGTCCGAACCTTTTCGCGACGCTGTGAGTGATTCCCCGGTCACTGGGGGATTTTCAGCTCGCCGCCAAAATCTCACCGCGCGCTCATCGAAGATTGCTCGACATCACGCAGTTGTCCCGTGGCATCTCGCTTGCCCTCGACCGCCCGAGATGTCATGAGACGGCATCACGAAGAGCTCGTCGCTGCCCCGTCAATCATTCCCGCACTGTCGCTCCTTATCCCGTTCGCCGCCGGCCTCTGGGCGCGGATCAAGTCTGCCAGTAAGTCCGGCGTCGCGTCTGCAAAACAACCGGAGGTGACTCGTGAGCAGTTCGAGTAGCTGGTTGTCCGCGGAGCTGCGGCGCCGCGGCGTATCACGGCGAGAGTTTCTGGCCTTCTGCGGGACGATGGCTTCGGCG
The DNA here is from genome assembly GCA_035637635.1 of Vicinamibacterales bacterium. Classification (GTDB taxonomy): domain Bacteria; phylum Acidobacteriota; class Vicinamibacteria; order Vicinamibacterales; family UBA2999; genus DASPWV01. Next base: position 1,952 of record DASPWV010000709.1, read on the forward strand.
TTGACGTTGCCTGATGCCGTGGCCGCCCAGATCGCAAAGGCCGTTCTGCAAGTTCAGAAGCCGATCCTGGTGTGGCTCGAGTTCCAGGATTGCGCCGGCAATACCGAGTCGTTCCTCCGCGCGAGCCGCCCATCCGCTGCCGACGTCGTTCTCGACGTCCTGTCGATTGATTATCACGAAACGATTATGGCGGCGGCGGGGCATCGCGCGGAGGAGAACCTTGCGAAGACGGTGAAGGAGCATCCCGGAGGCTACATTGCCGTCGTCGAAGGCTCGATACCCACGGGCGCGAACGGTGCGTACTGCACGATCGGAGGACGATCGGCGCTGGATATTTCGCGCGAGGTATGCGGCAAGGCCGCAGCCACGGTCGCCATCGGCTCGTGCGCGGCATTTGGCGGACTGCCCGCCGCCTCGCCGAATCCAACCGGAGCGCTCAGCGTCGCCGATGCGGTGCCGGATGCCAAGAATCTCATCAACCTGCCTGCGTGTCCGGCCAATGCGGAGAACCTGACGGCGCTGCTGGTGCATTACCTCACCTTTAAGACGTGGCCGCCGCTCGATCACTACAAGCGCCCGCTGTTCGCGTACGGCAAGGCCATTCACGACAACTGCGAGCGGCGCGCGCACTTCGACGCGGGACAGTACGTCGAGGCGTGGGGCGACGCAGGACATCGTGCGGGCTATTGCCTCTACAAGATGGGGTGCAAAGGCCCGGTGGCATTCCAGAACTGCCCCAACGTCCGGTGGAACGAGGGCACGAACTGGCCCATTGGCTGCGGCCATCCATGCCTCGGTTGCAGCGAGCCGGCCTTCTGGGATCGCATGACCCCTTTTTACGCGCATTTGCCAGGCATCCCAGGTTATGCCGCCGGGAGTCATATCGACACCATCGGCATGGCCGCGGTCGTCGGCGTCGGGGCGGTGTTTGCGGGACACGGAGTGATCCAGATTCTGAAGCGCGTCGGCAACAAACCGGAGCCGATTGAGCCCAAGCCGTCCAAGGGAGACCCCTCGTGAGCCGCGTCGTTGTCGATCCGATCACGCGCATTGAAGGACATCTGCGCATCGAAGCGGAAGTCGATGGCGGCGCCGTGAAGGATGCATGGTCGTCGTCCACGATGTTCCGTGGCATCGAAATCATTTTGAAGGGCCGCGATCCGCGGGATGCGTGGGCCTTCACGCAACGAATCTGCGGGGTCTGCACGACCGTCCACGCGATCGCGTCGATTCGCGCTGTCGAGCAGGCGATCGGCGCGGCGCCACCGCCGAATGCGCGTGTCCTGCGCAACCTGATCATCGGGGCCCAATGCGTACAGGATCACGTGGTGCACTTCTACCACCTGCACGCGCTTGATTGGGTGGATATCGTATCCGCGCTGTCGGCAGACCCCGTAAAAACGTCCTCGCTGGCCGAATCGATTTCAGACTGGCCGCTCTCGAGTGCGAAGTACTTCGCCGGCGTACGCGATCGCGTGAAAGGATTCGTCGAGCGCGGTCAGCTCGGTCCCTTTGCCAATGCGTACTGGGGCCATCCGGCCTATCGGCTTCCACCGGAAGCCAACCTGATGGCCGTCGCGCATTACCTCGAAGCGCTCGACTGGCAACGAGACTTCATTCGCATGCACGCGGTGCTCGGCGGGAAGAACCCGCACCTGCAAAGCTTTCTTGTCGGCGGCATGGCGACGCCCGTCGATCCGAACAGCCAGGCGGCGATCAACGCCGGCACGATCGCCGAGCTCAAGGGCCTCGTTGCAAAGGCGCACGATTTCGTGACGCGCGTCTATATTCCGGACCTGCTCGCGGTCGCCAGCTTCTATAAAGACTGGGCTGGACACGGCAAAGGCGTTGGCAACTATCTGGTGTACGGTGAGTATCCCGAGACGGATGCCGGCAATCCGCCGCTGTTCCTGCCGAGCGGGATCATCCGCAAGCGCGATCTCTCGAAGGTGGAGAAGTTCGATCACATGAAGGTGAGCGAGTACGTGTCGCACTCCTGGTACGACTACCGCGGAGGCAACGACAAGCCGCTCCATCCATTCGACGGACAGACAGAGCCGAACTACACGGGTCCAAAGCCGCCGTATGAATATCTCGACACCAACGCGAAATATTCGTGGCTGAAGTCGCCTCGCTACGACGGCGAGCCGATGGAAGTTGGTCCTCTCTCGCGGATGCTCGTGGCGTATTCCTCTGGACAACCGCGCGTGAAGGAACTCGTCGGCGCCGTGCTTGCCAAGCTCAATGTGGGACCTGAGGCGCTCTTCTCGACGCTCGGGCGCGTCGCTGCACGCGGCATCGAGACACAGGTCATTGCCGAGAAGCTTGGGGACTGGGTGGATACGCTGGCAGCGAATATCGGATCGGGCGACCTGCGCATTCACGACAACTCGAAATGGGATCCATCCACCTGGCCGGCTGACGCCATGGGCGCAGGCTTTCACGAAGCGCCGCGTGGCGCGCTCGGGCACTGGGTGCACATCAACAAAGGCGTGATCAGCAACTACCAGTGCGTCGTGCCGAGCACCTGGAATGCAGGACCGCGAGATGCCAAAGGCCAGCGCGGGCCATATGAAGAGGCGCTTCTCAACACGCCAGTTGTCGATCCCGAGCGGCCGATTGAGATTCTCCGTACCGTGCACTCGTTCGATCCATGCATGGCGTGCGGGGTGCACGTCGTCGATCCAAAGCGGCGCGAGCTCGCGCGAGTGAGGGCCGTATGAACCACGCGGCCGTGCAGTCGGAGATTGTCCCGGAGATCGTTCCGGTGTACGTCTGGCAAGTGCCCGTTCGGGTCACGCACTGGCTCATCGCGCTGTCGATTGTCGTTCTGTCGATCACCGGCATCTACATCGGGAACCCCTTTATCACCGTGTCGGGTCCGGCTGGTGAGCACTTCCTGACCGGATGGGCGAAGGTCATTCACGGATACACGGCTTACGTGTTCATCGCGTCGGTGCTTGCGCGGATCATCTGGATGTTCACCGGCAACAACTATGCGACCTGGGACAAGTTCGTGCCCGTGTACCGACCCCGGCGAAAGGGCCTTCTGCCGACGGCGCTCTTCTACTTGTTTGCCAAGAAGCTGCCGCCCACCTATGTGGGGCACAACCCGCTCGCGGGTGGCGCCTACGCACTCGTGTTCGGCTTGTACTTCCTGGCCATGGGTACAGGACTCGTGATGCGAGGCGCAAGCGCCGGTGTCGGCTCAGCGGTGGCAACGTTCGCCTCTTTGGCGCCTCTCTTCGGCGGCCTGCAGATGGCGCGTTGGATTCACCACATTGTCATGTGGCTGCTCCTTGGATTTGCCGTGCATCACATTTACAGCTCGATTCTGGTGGCGATCATCGAGAAGAACGGTACGCTCGATTCGATCTTTGCGGGCTATAAATGGGTACATCGAGAGGCTCTCGGACCCGGGCCTTACCGTTGGCTTCACAAAGGCGAGCTGGATGAGTGAGGGCACTTCGCTGCTCGTGCTCGGGCTGGGAAACGTACTCCTCGAAGACGACGGCGTCGGAGCGATTGCCGTGCAGCGTCTCCTCGAGGAGTACGAGGTTCCCGAGAGCGTGCGCGTCCTCGACGGCGGGACGCTTGGTCTTTCGCTGCTTCATTACGTCACGGACGCCGAGCGGCTCATTCTCGTCGACGCCGTGCGCGCAAATGGCGCGGCGGGAAGCCTCGTTCGTCTCGACGGCGACGATGTGGCGCCCGCTGTGGCGACGCGCCTCTCGCCGCACCAGGTTGGTGTGTCCGATCTGCTCGAGAGTGCGCGTTGGCTGGACCGATTGCCATCCGAAGTCGTGCTCCTGGGTGTCGTACCGCAATCGATTGAGCTGAATTTCGGCCTCACGCCTCCAGTACAGGACGCTTTGTCGGGCCTCGTCGACCGTGTCGTTGCCGAGGCGCACGATCTCGGATTCGAGTTTCGGAAAAGGAGCGATCGACCGATCGAAGGTCATCTCTGATGCGCGAGGGACGACGCATTGAAATGCGCGGAGTTGTCCAGGGCGTTGGGTTCCGCCCGTGGATTTGTCGGCTCGCGCGCGCGAAGGGCGTTTACGGCCGCGTGCGGAACGACGCCGCAGGTGTGACGATTGAAGCGTTCGGCACCAAGCAGGCGCTCGAGAGCTTTCTGCGACAGCTCGAGACGCCGCCGCCTGCGGCCGAAATCCACGAGCTGCACGCCGTCGGTATTCCGGACGAGAACGTCGAGACGTTCGAGATCGCAGAAACGACCGACGGCGACGAGCTCCGCATTTCCATACCAGCCGATCTCGCGACGTGCCCTGAGTGTGTGGCTGAGATCTTCGATCCCGACAACCGTCGATTTCGGTACGCGTTCACCAACTGCACCAATTGCGGTCCGCGATTCACCATCTGCGACGACGCACCCTACGACCGATCGGCCACGACGATGGACCGGTTTCGGATGTGTCCGGAGTGCCAGCGCGAGTACGACGACGAAACCAATCGTCGGTTCCACGCGCAGCCGAACGCCTGTCCGGTCTGTGGACCACGCCTGAGGCTGTGTTCACCGCGAGGTGATGATGTCGAGTCGAGTGACCCGATCGCGGCTGCCGCCGCGGCGATTGAGTCAGGACAAATCGTCGCCATCAAGGGTCTTGGCGGATTTCATCTTGCCTGCGATGCGACCGACGATGACGCCGTGAATCGTCTTCGCCTGCGCAAGCGGCGCGACGAAAAACCCTTTGCCGTCCTCGTGCAGGATCTCGAAGCCGCCGAACGCATCGCGGTGCTGAGTGATGCCGATCGCGCGCTGCTCACGTCGGTGGCACGACCCATCGTGCTGCTGCCGCGGCGCGAGGGGTGCGAGCTGGCGCAGGAAATTGCCCCGCGCAACCCACTCGTCGGCCTGATGTTGCCGTACACGCCGCTTCATCATCTGCTCATCCGCGAGACGGCGCGGCCCATCGTGATGACGTCGGGCAACGTGTCAGAAGAGCCGATTGCCTACACCAACACCGAAGCGCTCGAGCGGCTTGGCGATATCGCAGACCTCTTCCTGATTCATGACCGCGACATCGTGACGCGGTGCGACGATTCGGTCGCACGCGTCATCTCGTATCGTCCCACGGTGTTGCGACGATCGCGTGGCTACGTACCGAATTCGGTGCGCGTCTCTCCGCCCTTTGAGGCGCCGGTGCTGGCGTGCGGCGCATTGCTCAAGAACACGTTCTGCATAGGGGTCGGCGATGCCGCGTTTCTCGGACCGCACATCGGCGACCTCGAGAATCTCGAGACGTACACGTCGTTCGAAGAATCCATCGCGCGAATGACCCGGTTTTTGCGCGTCTCGCCCGAGATCGTCGCATACGATTTGCACCCCGATTACCTGTCCACGCGGTACGCGCTCGCGCAGGTTGAAATGCGTCAGATCGGCGTGCAGCACCATCATGCTCATATCGCGAGCGCGATGGCCGAGCACGGGCTCACGGGACCTGTCATCGGCGTTGCGTACGACGGGACTGGATACGGCACCGACGGAACGGCCTGGGGCGGTGAGGTCATGATTGCCGACTACGCCTGGTTTGAGCGACTCGCCACATTCCGGCCTGTTCCACTCGCCGGCGCCGATGTGGCGATCCGTCAACCTTGGCGCATCGCCCTCGCCCTCGTGCAAGACACCTTCAACGGGCAGGCGCCGCTCGACGCGTTTGTGGTCTTCAGCAGCCGACCGATGCGTGAAGTCGAAGCCGTGAGGCAGATGATCGCGCATCGCGTGCAGTCTCCGCTCGCTCACGGTGTCGGCCGTTATTTCGATGGCATCGCGGCGCTGGCGCTTGGCCGCGCGGACTCGCACTTCGAGGGGCAGCTCGCGATGGAATGGAACAACATCGCAGACCCGGTCCACACCGGCGCCTACGATTACGTGTTGGACCGTCGGCAACGACCGTGGGTAATCGATCTGCGGCCGATGATCTCCGACATCGTCCGCGACCTCCTCGTTGGAGTGCCCGCCGCGACGATTGCCGCGGGATTCCACAACACGCTTGTCGAGGCGACCGCTCAGACCATCGCGGAAATTTTCCACGAGCGCGGAAAACTCCCCGTCGTCCTGACTGGCGGGTGCTTCCAGAACGCGCGTTTGGCCGAAGGCGTTGAGCGCGCACCCGCCATTCAGACGGCAGTGTACTTGCACCATCGCGTGCCACCGGGCGACGGCGGCATCGCGCTCGGTCAAGCAGTCATTGCCGGTGCTATCGCGCGCCGCTAGGAGTAAGTTCCATGTGCCTCGGCGTTCCGGGCAAGGTGCTCGTGGTCCATGAGACGAGCGCCACGGTGGATTTCTGGGGTTTGCGCAAAGAGATCCGACTCGACGTGGTCGACGAGCCCGTGCAGCCGGGCGACTACATCCTCAACCACGTCGGCTACGCCATTCGCCGCATCCCGCCAGAGGAAGTCGACGCGACGCTCGCGCTTTACGAGGAGCTTCTCAAACACGCGGTCGAACAGCCGGATCTGATGGCTGCCGACATTCGCGGCGAGATCGCTGCAGCCGGAGAGAACACATGAGCGCGGCAGCCGGTTTCAACGAGCTGAAGTTCCGCGATCCTTTGCGCGCGCGCGCGCTCCTGGAGCGGCTCGGCACAACTCTCGAAGCCATCGGACGGACGCCGGTCTCGGTCATGCACGTTTGCGGCAGCCACGAGCAGGCCATCGCGCGGTTCGGCCTGCGCGCGACACTGCCGCGCGCGCTCAACGTGATCATGGGACCGGGATGTCCCGTGTGCATCACGGATGTCCCTGAAGTCGATGAAGGCGTGGCGCTCGCGCGACAGGGCGTTCGTGTCGCCACCTACGGCGACATGATGAAAGTGCCTGGCACGAAGTGGTCGCTCGCCGATGTGCAAGCCCGAGGTGGCCGCATCGATGTCGTCTACAGCGTCTCGCAAGCCGTGGAGCTCGCGCGACGCATCGAGGAGCCGCTGGTGTTCTTCGCTACCGGCTTCGAAACGACTGCAGTTGCAACCGCGGCGGCCGTGCTCGACAATCCACCGCCGAATTTCTTCGTCCTCTCCGCGCACAAATATATTCCACCCGTCATGGAGATCGTCGCGGAAATGCCTGAGACACGCGTCGAGGGGTTTCTGGCGGCGGGACATGCGGCCACGATCACCGGCTGGGGTGTGTTCGAACGGTTTGTCGAACGGCATCGATTGCCCGTCGTTGTGGCTGGCTTCGAGCCGCTCGACATCCTCGCTGGACTTCTTCGCTTGGTAGAGCTCATTCGCGACGGCCGCAGCGTCGTCGAGAACATGTACCCGCGCTGCGTGACGAAGGACGGCAATCTGCGCGCACAGGAACAACTGTGGCGAGTGTTCAGGCCGATTGGGGGCCGTTGGCGCGGTATTGCGCACGTGCCAAACGGCAATCTTCGGCTGCGATCCGAATGGAGTCGTCTCGACGCGCGACAGCAATTCGACATCGATCTTCAGGCCCTTTGGGATGCAGCGCCGCCGGCGCTCGTGCAGCAGTGCATCTGCGGCGAAATCATGGCTGGTCTCAAGGGGCCGCATGATTGCGCGCTGTTTGGTCGCGACTGCATCCCCGAGGCGCCCGTCGGCGCGTGCATGGTGAGCAGCGAGGGCACGTGTCGCATCTGGCACGAGTACGGCGGACATCCGGATCTCTCCGATGGCGGAACTGAAGTTCCGCACTACACGAATGCGGTAACCGCTGGAGGGCGCCATGATTTCTGTGCTCGATGACCGCATCTCGCTCAAGTGCGGCGCAGGTGGGCGCGCGATGCGCGCGCTCATCAAGGACGTCCTCATCGACGGGCTCGCGCGGGAGATGCGCGATGGCGAGATTGGATTGGGAGCGCTGGACGACGGGGCCGCGCTGCGTGTCGGGAATCAATGGCTGGTCATCACGACGGATTCACACGTCATCAAGCCGCCGTTCTTCCCGGGCGGGGACATCGGCCGCCTTGCGATCTCCGGCACCGTCAACGATCTCGCGATGATGGGCGCTACGGATGTGCTCGCGCTCACCTGCGCGGTAATCGTGGAGGAAGGCTTCCCGCGAGCCGATCTCATCCGCATTCAAGCGTCCATCAGGGACACATGCCGCGAAGCGAGTGCGGCAATCGTGACCGGCGACACCAAGGTGATGGGGAAGGGCGAGATCGACGGCATCGTGCTCAACACAACGGGCATTGGACTCACCTGGCGCGTGGTCCCGGACTCGGGTCTTCGACCGGGCGACCGCATCATCGTGACCGGCACGATCGGCGATCACGGCATGGCGGTGATGACGGTGCGTCACGGGCTCGCAATCGATGGCGATCTCCGATCGGATGTCGCGCCCATCAATCGGCTCATTCGCGCAGCGCTCGACAGCGTGCCGGGCGGGGTCGTGGCGATGAAGGATCCGACACGCGGTGGCCTCACTTCCACGCTGCACGAGATGGCGGACAAGAGCGGCGTGGGGATCGTCATCGACGAGCTCGCGCTGCCAATCTCGCCCGAGGTGCGAGCCGCGGCGGAGCTTCTCGGCATCGACCCGATGCACGTCGCCAACGAAGGGAAAGCGCTGCTTGGCGTCAGGCCGGAAGCGGTCGAGACGGTATTGCGGTCACTACGCGCCCAACCGCAGGGATCTCAGGCCAGCGTCATTGGCACCTGCACCGCCGATCGCATCGGGTCACTGGTGCTTGATACCGGGTTTGGCCGGCGGCTGGTAGCGGAGCCGGATGGCGAGCTGCTGCCGCGCATTTGTTGAGGGTGCCGCCATGTTGCGAGTGGGGATTCTCTGTTCGTACCGAGCGCCTGGACTCACGGACCTGCTGACGCATGGCCACGATCGGTCGCGCTCGTTTGAGATCGTGACGTGCATCACGAGCGAGAACAGTTTCACCGACACCGGCGTGCTGCTCGCGCACGGCGTCCCGCTTCACGTGCACAGTCTGCGGCAGTTCTATCACTCAAAGCAGGTGCCGATCACCGATGGTGCCACGCGGATCGCCTACGACGCGGAGACTGAGCGGCTGCTGCAGGAATACCGCGTCGATATCGTTGTCACCGATGCCTACCTGTACCTGCTGACCAGCACGATGCTCCGCAGGTTTCAGCGCCGAATCATCAACGTGCATCACGGCGACCTGACCCTTCGCGACGCGGTCGGACGGCCACGCCTGCCAGGCCTGCGCGCAGTGCGCGACGCGATTCTCGAGGGGGAGCTGGAAACACGCGCCACAGTGCATCTCGTGTCGCGTGATGTGGACGCAGGACCACCCTTTCTGCGGTCCTGGGCGTTTCCCGTCTCGCCGCTCGTCGCCGCCGCTCGTCGGTGGCAGGCAACGGACATCTTGAAGGCCTACACGTACGCGCATCAGGAGTGGATGATCCGATCGGCATGGGGGCCGCTGGTCGCCAATGCGCTCTCCCTTATCGCCGATGGCCGCGTGAATCTGAACATACTCCAGCACGGCGACTATGTGTGGGAGCTGGACGAGACGGGCGCGCTTCTGGAAGACGACGCGTGGTCTCCCACTTCATCA
>DASPWV010000710.1:0-4070 GCA_035637635.1 Vicinamibacterales bacterium
CTGCCACGTGTCGTGTTCGTCGGTCCAGACAAGAAACAACTCGCTGCCGGGCCGATACTCCCACCGGTACCGCAGATTGCTGCTGAAGGTGCGGTCGCTCGAGCTGTACTGAATCAGCGCGCTCGCAAACATCCGCGGCGAGAATCCGTAGTCCGCGCGAGAGCCAAGCAACGTCGTCGTAAACTTGCCAACGGACAGATCGACTCGGTTGATCGAGATGCGCGGCTCGACCGAGAACTGCTTCAGGAGCGAGACGCGCGCGGTCGAGAGGCCGATCACCGTCAGATGGCCGTTGTAGTACTCACCATGCTGCACCGACACGTTTCCTGACATGCGGCGCTGCTGTCCGAAGTTGTAGCCCACGGTGACATCGCGGAAGTTGTAGGCGCCCGGCGCGATTACCACGGATCGCTTGACAGGAAGCGCGAAGCGGTCCACGAGCAGCTCGTAGTTGTCATTGGCGACGATGGAAAAGCGATCGCTGTTGTTGAACTCGGCGTTGAAGGTCGCCGACTGCTGACGGCTCTCCATGCGGCCCTCGCCGTTTTCGAAATAATCGAGATCCGCCTGATACGTGAATTTGCGCACGATCTTGAAGCGGTTCTTGGGTCGAGGACTGAAACGCAGCGACACGGATGACTTGCGAAAGTCGTCACGCCGCAGAAAACCAACTTCCGGATTGAAGTGATCGCCGATCTTCAGGAACTCGGTCTTGACACCGTATCGATCCGCCATGTAGTTGAAATTCGCGTCGTAACTGTCGTCGTCTTTTGCGAGACCGGGCGTGTCGGTCTTCGCGTAATACCCGCCTATCGTCAGGTTCTGGTAAAACGAGAACGCCGCATCGACGCCAACCGCCTGATTCGATCCGCCCATCACGCTGGACTTCGATCGATTGGTGAACATCGCGCCGATCGTGCTGCGCCGCAGGATGTCACGCTTGACACGAACCACGCTGAAGTTCGTTGCGGGAACCGCGGGCTGCAAGAGTGTTCGGTCCACGTCACGCGCCTGAATATTCACGAGCCCGACGCTGAACGCGCCCACCTTGCCGGTGAGACGCGCACCAGCATCGATCGGGATCACGCGACTGCCGTCGAGGCCAATACGGCGGCTATAGAACAGATACGGCATGTCTGACGTCTGCGCCGATTCGGGGCCGGCACCCGCACCGGCGCCGCCGCGCGCAAAATCGAAGATGCCCCGCCCTTCGAGGAAGAAGTCACGCTTTTCGGGAAAGAACAAGCTGAACCTGGTGAGATTCACCTGCTGCTCGTCGATTTCCACCTGCGCAAAATCGGTGTTGAACGTCAGGTCGGCTGTGAGATTGGCGGTGATGCCGATCTTCGCGTCGCCGCCGACGGTCGCGCTCAGATCGCCGTTCACGCGTGGGCTGCGAAGGTTGTCCGTCTCCAGTCGAGAGATCGCATACGGCTTGAGCTCGATGTTCTTGCTCGCCGGCGGCAGGTCCAGGCCAACGAGGGTGCCGGCAAACGAGATGCGATTGAACGCCTGCGGGCCCGCGGCCTGCCGCGGCACCGGCGTCAGATAAACCCACTCGTTCTTGTGACGAATCGAGCGCCGCGCCTGGAATCCCCAGACCTGATTGCTGCCCGATCGATACCGCAGCGTTTTGAACGGGATGGCCATCTCGATGGTCCAGCCGCCGTCGAATCGCGACGTCCGCGAGTTCCACACGGGATTCCAGTCCTTATTGGATCCGCCCTCGTCTACGACCGAGTAGTCCGAGAACCCGCCAATGGGGTTCGCATAAAAAATGAACCCGCTGCGGCGGTCGTAGTAGGTGTCGAACATGACACCGAAGTGGTCGTTCTCGCGGATCTGGTTGGTGTCGCGGCGGAGCTCGTTCGAAACCCACTTCTCCGGCGGATCGGGATCCCACAAGCGCGCCGCCACGTAGATGTTGTCGGCGTCGAACATCACCCAGACATCGGTGTTCTCGCTGGCCGGCGCTAGGTAGTTCGGTGCTGCCTGAATGAATCCGCCGAAGGGTTGATACTCGCTGTAGGCCCCCTCGTCGAGCTTCCCGTCCACGTGCAGGGGCTCTGTCAACTTGATCGCGCGGACCGTGGCGTGGCCCTCGCGGTCGCGGCTGATCATCGCCGGCGGCTCGGGCGGCGGGGGCCCATCAATTACGAGGGTGTCGCCCGCCAAGGGATCCTGCGGCTTGGCAGTCGTCGCCTTCGCGAAGGGGGCGGGCGCCGACTGCGCGAGCGCCGGCGGCGCGAGCGTGGCGAGCAGCGTCAGTATGATCGAAACGATGCGCATGAAAGAGTGACAATAAAACATATATGACGGAGCCATCCTTTGCCGGCATCCGCATTACCCATCCCGATCGCGTTGTCTATCCTCGAGCCGGATTCACGAAGCTCGACGTCGTGCGTTATTACGACACCGTCGGATCGTGGATGCTGCCGCACCTGCGCGCGCGGCCGCTGACGCTGAAACAATGCGCCCCGGACGCCGAGCACTGCCGCTACCTGCGCCACTCGGGCGAGCGCGCGCCCGCCCACGTGCGCGTCATCAACATCCGCGAAAAAACGAAGATCGGCGACTACATGGTCGTGGACGATCTCGCCGCGCTCATCGCGCTCGCGCAACGCAACATCGTGGAGTTCCACACGTGGAATTCCACCACCGACCACCTCGAGCAGCCCGATCGCCTCGTGCTGGATCTCGATCCCGGACCCGCCGTCGAATGGCGCGACATGATCGACGCCGCCCGGCTGGTCCGAAACGCGCTCCAGACGCTCAAACTGAAAGCGTGGATCAAGACCACTGGCGGCAAAGGCCTGCACATCGTCGTGCCGCTCGCGCCGGCTCACGACTGGGCGGTCTGTCTCGAGTTCGCGCGATCGCTCGCGAGCGAGCTCGCCGCGTACGATCCGTCGCGCTACACCACGAAGTTTGCCAAGACCGGACGGGAAAAACAGATCCTCATCGATTATCTTCGCAATAACCGCACGAACACGTCAGTCGCTGCGTACTCGGCGCGGGCACGTCAAACAGCCAGCGTCTCGGTGCCCATCGCGTGGGACGAGCTCACGCCGCGCCTGGCGCCTGAGCGCTGGACCATCGGCACGCTGCCCCGTCGCCTGAAGACGCTGAAAGACCCGTGGAGCGATTATTTCAAGACGAAGCAACGGCTTCCCATCCGGGCGCGTGACATCGCTGATTGACAAGCTTCTTATTCCTCGCGTCGCGCAGGGCTCGAGTCAGAACGTCGTACTCGAGACGCCGTTCAGATCGATCGTGCCGGTGCTGTCGCCAAACTTCGCCATGTCGAGATCGAGCGTGTGTGCCACGCTCACCATCGCATTCGCGAGCGGCGTCGCGTCGGGCATCTTGATGTGCAATCCGCCCTTCAACTTGCCGCCGGCATGTCCGGCGACCAGGAACGGCACGCGCTTGTGATTGTGCACGTTCGAGTCGCCCATGGGCGACCCGTAGATGACGAGCGAGTTCTCCAGCAGATTGCTGTCGCCGTCCGGCGTGTCCTTCAGCTTCTTGAAGAAATACGGCAGCATGCTGATGTGATACCGGTTGATCTTCGCAAACTGCATGATCCGGTCCTCGCGCTCCTGATGATGCGACGCGGAGTGGAAGGCCGTCGTAACGCCGCTGTCGGGATACACGCGGTTGGACGCGTCGCGTCCGAGCTTGAACGCGAACACGCGCGTCGTGTCCGACTGAAAGGCGAGCACCTGGAGATCGAACATCAACTTCACGTGCTCTTCAAACGAATCGGGCACGCCCACAGGCGCTTCGGGCAGCTCGCGGGGCGCGCCGCTGGCGTTGTACGCCTCGACACGCTGAATGCGGCGCTCGATTTCGCGCAGGTCGTCGAGATAGTCGCTCAATCTGGCGCGGTCGGCCGCGCCGAGCGCGCCTTTGAGCTTCGACATGTCCGCGGCGATCCAGTCGAGGATGCTCTTGTCCTCCGCGCGACGCTCGGCGCGATCGTTCACGCTGGTGCCGACGCCGAACAACTGGTCGAACACCGCCCGCGGATCGCGCACCATCGGCAGGGTCTCGGTGGGTGACGCCCA
>DASPWV010000711.1:0-1510 GCA_035637635.1 Vicinamibacterales bacterium
CACGTCGCAGCGGAGGATCCCGCCGAAGATGTTGATCAGCACCGCTTTCACATTCTTGTCGGACATCAGAATCTTGAAGGCGTTGTGGATCTGCTCGGCATTCGCGCCGCCGCCGACGTCGAGGAAATTCGCCGGCTCTCCCCCGGACAGCTTGATGATGTCCATCGTCGCCATCGCGAGACCGGCACCGTTGACCATGCAGCCGATGTTGCCCTCGAGGTGAATGTAGTTGAGCGAATACTTGGACGCCTCGATTTCGAGCGGATCTTCTTCGCCGGTATCGCGCAACTCCTTGAGCTCCGGATGCCGATACAGTGCGTTGTCGTCGAAGTTCATCTTCGCGTCGAGCGCCAGCAGATCGCCCGACGCGGTGACGACGAGCGGGTTGATTTCGAGCAGTGACGCATCGGTGGCCAGGTAGGCGTCGTAGAGTGAGGTCACCACCTTGACGAACTTGTTGACCTGGGGACCGTCGAGGCCGATCCCGAACCCGAGCTGGCGCGCCTCGAACGGCACGAGGCCGACGCCGGGATCGATGTAGACGCGGACGATTTTCTCCGGCGTCTTCGCGGCGACTTCCTCGATGTCCATCCCGCCCGCCGCGCTCGCCATCATCACCGGCTTGCCGGCCGCCCGATCCAGGAGGAGACTCAGATACAGCTCACGCTGCATCTGCAGTCCTTCTTCAATCAGCACGCGACCGACCTGTCGCCCCTCCGGTCCGGTCTGATGCGTGACCAGCGTCATGCCAATCATCTCGCGCGCGATCCGCTCGGCCTCATCCGCCGATTTCGCGAGCTTCACGCCGCCGCCCTTGCCACGGCCGCCCGCATGAATCTGCGCCTTGACAACGACGATGGCTCCTTGGAGCCGGCGCGCGATCTCACCAGCTTCTGTGGCGTTGAACGCCACCTCGCCGCGCGGCACGGGCACGCCATGCTTCGCCAGAATCGCCTTCGCTTGATACTCGTGGATTTTCATCGGAAGGAAACTCCTGATGCTAACTTGCGCCTGTTTGTGACGCAACAGTAAACTGTTCGGTTGATGGCTTCACGAACAGGCATCTTCTCCTCCTCGGTCGGCACGAAGTTCGTCATCGGCGTCACAGGCCTCGCGCTTTTTACGTATCTCGTCATCCACATCGCTGGCAATCTTCTCGTGTTCTTCGGGCCCGCAGTCTTCAACCGCTACGCGTACGTCATGGAAGTCGGCAATCCGCTGCTGCCCGTGATCGAGATCGGGCTGGTGCTGATCTTCCTCGTGCACGTCTACAAAACGGTGACGATGTTCCTCGCCAACCAGGCGGCACGGCCGGTGCGCTACGTCCGGAAGAAAGACGCGGGAAAACCGAGCCGCAAGACCATCGCGTCGACGACGATGATCTTTTCCGGTCTCTGGCTGCTGGTCTTCATCATCCTCCACGTCAAAGCATTCAAATTCAGCCCCGAGTATCCATGGCCTGAGGGCGGGCGCGACTTGTACCGTCAGGAGATGGAGACCCTGTCGAGCC
>DASPWV010000712.1:0-4688 GCA_035637635.1 Vicinamibacterales bacterium
CAGTGCCGCCGATAGACTCGGGAAAATACCAACCGGCCGCGAGCAGAATCCGGTGTCTCATGTCGACTGCGGCCGCAGCAGGAAAAGGCGCTTGATCGATCGATATTGATAGGCGATCTCTTCGGCATTACGGTAGCCGACGACCCTGCTCACCCATCCGAGCGTCTTTGGCGTGGTCGGACAGAAACCAGGACGGATGGTCTCGAGCGCGCGCCACGCCGCCTCGAACGTTGGCCAGTCACGCCGATACGTCGAACGCGCCACGTATTGGTAGGTGTGGAGAAGGGCGCGCTCCCGCGCCGCCGTCAACGGACCTTCACCTCGCCACCACTGCTCGACGTCGACCGCGTTTCGGAACACATCGCGATTGAACGCCACCGGATCGCGCTTGGAATTCTGGAGCTCGGAGTGTATCCGGTACTGCGTCACGAAACCGGAGCAGTAGACGAATTGCCCGCCGTGCAGCGCACAGTCGAGGGCAAACCGCGCATCCTGAATGATTGGCAGCTCAGGATGAAACCCTCCAACCCGCTCGACGATGACCCTTCGGAAAAGATACGCGTGAATCGGATACCAGCAATCGGTGAAGAGCGCGACATCCGCGTCGCCCTCGATTTCGCGGGCGACAGGTGCGCCTGCCGCGAATCCGCCATCAGGTTGTTTCACCAGATACTGCCAATCCCCATATGCCACGTCGGCGGCGGTGTGCTCGAGAACGTAAATCTGAAGAGCCAGCTTGTGCGGCGGCAGCAAATCGTCCGCGTCGAGGAATTGAAGAAAGCGCCCTCGCGAGGACGCGACGCCGGTGTCTCGAGCCGCGCTCGCTCCGCGATTGTCCGTGCAGATGAGCGAGACCCACGGGAACTCACTCGAGACAATCTGCGCGCTGTCGTCCGACGATCCATCGTCGACGACGATGACTTCCATCCCATTCAGATCCTGGGCACGCACGCTCTCGAGCGTTTCGCGAATCCAGAGCGCCGCGTTGTAGCACGGAATGACAACGCTGACGAGCGGCTCAGTGAGACTGTGCGGCATCGGTTAACGTCGCCACGAAATTCTGCATGCCATCGTCGGTTTCTGGATCGGACAATCCGAGCGGGCGGATTGCGTACCCGGTTGAGTTCAGCACGTCGAGAACGCCCGCGTTCGTCGGGTTGCCGTCTTCGTCTCGACGATCTTCGAACACGATGGCACGCACCTGGCGCGTGGAGAGAAGTTGCGCCGCCCCGCGAAGAACGAGATGTTCGGCCCCTTCGACGTCGATTTTCATGATCGTCGGCCGCAAATCGGGATGTGCGGCCAGGAGCTCGTCGGCCCGCACGCCATCGACATCCATCGGCGTGGCCACTCGCAGACGACCGGCGATCACCGAGCTCATGCCGGTGTTCATCTCAGCTGACTGATAAAAACTCGCGCGCCCCGTGTGCTCTGTGAGAGCAACCGGAAGAACGACTACGTTGTTGGCGGCGTTCATTGCGACGTTCCGGTTCAAGCGCGCGACACATCGAGGATCCGGCTCGAAGGCAACGACTCGCCGACAGAGTCTCGCGGCAACGAGCGACAGCGCTCCAATATTCGCGCCGACGTCCCACATCACGTCGCCAGGACGAAGGGTGTGTTTCAGCCACTCGATGACGGAGCGCTCGTAATACCCGTCAAAGAAGATCCGTTGCTGCATGTACTCGCCGAGACAAACATTGATCACCGATCTCTGGTCGTACGAAATCCAGATGCGCGGCTTGCAGAACAGCGGCCAGTAATGTCCAACGACATAATTCTTGAACGGATGGCGCGCGCGCGTGAGATACCAGCGCAGGCTCTCGCCGAGCCAGACCCGTGGCGTCCAGCTGTGGAGGGTTTGTTCCGTCACGACATGGTTGCCGCGTGCAGTTCCGGCTCGGGAACCGTTACGCGGCGCACTTCGTACCGGTGCGGCAGATTGAGAACGCCGGCATAGTCGTCCTGGCGGTGCCCCAGCGGCAGCGTCTCGACGCGCAGTTCAGGAATGCAATCACCGCCGTCGACAAAATGGCCGTTCTCGTAGAGCGTGGCCTGCCACCTGTATGGGCCAGGTCGAAGCGGCAGCGTCTCGAGTGAGTAGACAATTTCGTGGACGCCGGGGAACAAATGCAAATTGTCGATGCCTGTGCCCCACATCACCTGTCCCTCCCGATCGCGAAGGGCCACGCCGTGATGCGCATTTCGAATCTCGCGATCGATCCGAACAATGAAGCGGACGGTTGTCGGTCCGAACGTGTCGAGCACATGGTTGTCACTGGACACGTCGCCCAACGTCCAACCGATAATCCTGGATCCGCTCGTCTCGAACGCTCGCGACGAAGAATTCATGAAGCCGGCTTCGTAGCGATTGGTGATCTCAGCCGTGGGACCAACATCGACGACCTCGCCGTTGTCGAGCCAGATGCAGCGAGTGCAAAGCCGTCGAAGCTGGTTCATCTGATGCGAAACGAACACGATCGTGCGTCCCGCGCGGCTGACTTGATCCATCTTGCCAAGGCACTTCTTTTGAAATGCCAGATCGCCAACGGCCAGCACTTCGTCGACCAGCAGAATCTCGGGTTCGAGGTGCGCCGCCACTGAAAAGGCGAGCCGCATCTGCATGCCGCTCGAGTAGTACTTGACGGGTGTATCGACGAACCGGTCCACATCGGCAAACGCGACAATCTCGTCGAATTTGCGGCTGATTTCCGCACGCCGCATCCCGAGAATCGCTCCGTTGACGAAGACATTTTCGCGGCCAGTGAGCTCGGGGTGGAACCCGGTCCCGACTTCGAGCAGCGAGCCCACGCGGCCACGCACCTGCGCCTGGCCTGCCGTCGGCTCGGTAATGCGTGACAAGACTTTCAACAGCGTGCTCTTTCCCGAGCCGTTGCGCCCGACGATCCCCACAACTTGGCCTTCGTCGATTTCGAACGACGCATCGTGAAGCGCCCAAATCCAGTCGACGCCGGCGCGAGCGGTGTCGCGTTTGTCTCGCCGGCTCCAACGGAACGGTGCGGTGACCACTCGCACAATTGAATCGCGCAAAGCGCCATACGGCTCGCGCGCGCCGAGGCGGTACCGCTTGCTCAATCGATCGGCCGACAGCGCAACGCTCATCAGATGATGTCGGCGAACGTGCGTTCCATTCGCCGGAAATAGCACAGTCCCGCTATGAGCAGCACGCAGACTGTGGCGGTGGACACAGCAGCCGTCACGAGAGGCGGCTCGACACTGCCGAGGAGCGCCCAGCGAAAGCCATCCACCACGCCAACCATCGGATTGAGCGCATACAAGGGACGCCACTGGGCCGGAACAATCGAGGTCGGGTACGCCACCGGCGTGGCGAACAGCCAGATCTGTGCGACAAACGGCAACGTGTATCGAATGTCTCTGTACTTGACGTTGAGCGCCGAAAGCCACAGTCCAACCGAGAGCGCCGTCATCACCGCGAGCAGCGTCCACAGCGGAATCGTCAGGAACGACCAGCGCGGGACGACGCCGTAGGACCCGATGAGGACGAGCAACACCACGAAGGCAATCGCAAAGTCGACGAGCGCCACGCCGATCGACGTCAGTGGCATCAGCAGACGCGGGAAGTAGACCTTGGTGATGAGACGCTGGTTGGCGACGACACTATTGCTCGCCTCGGCGAGCGACAAGGCGAAGAGCTGCCACGGCAAGAGCGCGCAGAGCGAAAACACGGGATACGGCACGCCGTCAGAAGGCATGCGTGCGAGATAACCGAAAAACACACTGAAGACCACCATGGTGCAGAGAGGCTGCATGATGGCCCATAACGCACCCAGCGCCGTTTGCTTGTAGCGAACCTTGAGCTCGCGGGCGATGAGCGAATAGAGCAGTTCTCGGTACGCCCAGAGCTCCCCAAGGCGAAGCGAGACCCATGCGCCCGAGGGCGCAATGGTATAGACGTGCAACGACGAAGTTGAAGCTGAGGAGGCCACGAGAAGGGTGGAGGCCGGCACAGACAACCCGCCGACCTGACCGACTGAGATGTTACGAGACGCGGGTGTAGGCCCGCACGTAGTCCTTGCGATAGTAGGTCGCGTAGTAATAGCCGTGCCGTTGCACGTTTGCGCGATTCAGAACCGCGCCAATGAAATGCGCCTTCGCCGCCGTGAGCTGCTCGATCGCGACAGCCGCGTGTCGCCGCGACGTCATTTCCGCGCCCACCACGAATAACACACCGCTCGCGATGTTGCTGACGAGCGCGGCGTCAGTCACGGCCATGACCGGCGGCGCGTCGATGATAATCCAGTCGTACTGTTTTCGCAGCTCACCCAGCAGTTCCTTGAAGCGCGTCGAGCCCAGGAGCTCGGCGGGGTTGGGTGGGATGTGGCCAGCCGGAATCACGACCAGGTTCGGGATGTCGGTCTTGCGAATCACGTCGGATAGTTGCGCGGTGCCCACGAGCACGTTCGACAAGCCGGGATCCTGAAGCCATCCGAATACGTCGTGGATCCGCGGACGTCGCATATCCGCATCGACGATCACCGCGCGTTGATCCGCCTGGGCCAGGGCCGCGGCCAGATTGCTCGAGATCACCGTTTTGCCCTCGGACGGCGCGGTGCTCGTCACGACGATGGAGCGGGCACCCTCTTCGGCCGATGAAAACACGACGCCGGTGCGAATCGCGCGCATGGCTTCCGAGAAGGCCGGGGGCA
>DASPWV010000713.1:0-3897 GCA_035637635.1 Vicinamibacterales bacterium
GATCGAGCACGCGTGCGACAAGCGCAGCAGTGCCCTCGCGGCCGTCGGGATCGTAAAACGCCCCCGCTCTCAACCCCACGAGCAGAGTGACAGCCGGCGTCGTCCGCGTCTCTTTCGCGACGACGGTCATGCCGTTGTCGAGCGTAAGCCGCAGGGGATCGAGGGGCATCCGCTACTCCACCGGCTCGAACCAGCCGATCGTGCGATTGTCGGCGGTCAGATAGGTGCGCGCCGCGTCATTCGCTTCATCGAGCGTGACCGTCCCGAGCCGGGAAACCAGTTGCTGGTAGTCGCGCCAGGAGGCCACGGTCTCGAAGTAGCCCAATTGATGCGCGATATCGGTCACGCTGTCGCTGTCGTACACGAAGCGAGCCCGAAGCTGCGCGCGAGTCTTGGCAAACTCCGGCTCCGTGATGCCGTCGCGGCGAAGCCGGTCGAGCTCGGCGAAAGCCGCTTCCTCGACGGCGGCGAGCGTGCGGCCGTCTGCGACCGTCGCCGTGAGGTAGTACAAAAACGGGTGTTCCGTCGGCAGGAGCGCGCCACCGACGCTGGCGGCGAGACCCGTGTCGACGAGCGCGCGATACAACCTGGCGCTCCGCTGCGGCGGCGGCACCTTGTGGCCTGACCAGATGTTGACGCCTGATGCGCCGCTGAGCGCGGCGTCCACGAACAACATCGGAAAGAAGTCCCGATCGGTCACAGCAGGCGCGTGAAACGCTGCCCGCCAGTAGGCCGTCGTGCTCTCCTTGCGAAAATGAACCCGGCGCTCCGCTTGCTGAGGAGGTTCGACACGTCGCGCGCGAGGAAGTCCATTGCCGCTCGGAATCGATCCGAAGTGGTGCTCGATGCGGCCGAGCACTTCGTCGGTATCCACATCGCCAACGACAACGAGCGTCGCGTTATTGGGAACGTAAAACCGCCGATAGTGCCCATATAGATCGTCGCGCGTCATGGTCTCGAGGTCCGTTAACCAGCCGATAGTTGGATGCTGGTACGGATGCACTCGAAAGGCTGCCGCGGTGAGCTCGATATCGAGCAGTTGTTCCGGATCGTTCTCGCCGCCCTTGAGCTCGGAAATGATGACCGTGCGTTCCGATTCGCAGTCCTCGGCCGCGTAAAGACTCGCGTGCATGCGCTCGGCTTCGATGAAGAGCATCCGATCGAGCGCGTCGCGAGAGGCGGTTTCGACGTAGGCGGTTTGATCGATCCAGGTGTAGCCGTTCCAGGTGCCGCCGAACCGCTCGATGATGCCCTTGATCTGGTCGCGCGGGATGTTCCGCGTGCCCTTGAAGTTCATGTGCTCGACCCAGTGCGATACACCGGTGAAGCCAGGCCCTTCGTCTTTCGATCCAACCCGGTACCAGCACCAGACGGAGGCGAGCGGCGCCGTGTGCACCTCCTGCACAAGCACCTTGAGACCGTTGTCCATGACTGCTTCGCGGACCGCGGGCACTGTCACTTCGAGGCGCGACACAGCCATAGGGCCATTATTACAATAGAAAGACCCTCATGCCGGAATGGAAGGACACGTGCAACCTGCCGCGCACGGCTTTTTCGATGAAGGCCAATTTGCATACGGCTGAGCCAGCGGCAGTGGCGGGCTGGGATGCGACGGATTTGTACGGCCAGATCCGCAGCGCGCGAAAAGGGTTGCCAACCTTCGTCCTCCACGACGGACCGCCGTACGCGAACGGCGAAATTCACATCGGCACCGCGCTCAACAAAGTGCTGAAGGACTTCGTCGTCAAATCCCAGAGCATGGCGGGCCGCGATGCACCCTACGTGCCGGGATGGGACTGTCACGGCCTGCCGATCGAGCTCAAAGTGGACCGCAAGCTCGGCGGAAAGAAACGCCAGATGGCCGTCGCGGATTTCCGGCGCGAATGCCGCGCGTACGCCGCCAAGTACGTGGACATCATGCGCACCGAATTCAAGCGGCTTGGTGTGTTGGGCGAATGGTCGAACCCGTATTTGACGATGAGCTACGGGTATCAGGCGGCGATTGTGCGGGCGCTTGGGAAGTTCGTCGAGCAGGGCATGGTGTACAAGGGCAAAAAGCCGGTGCACTGGTGTATGCATTGCCGCACTGCACTGGCTGAAGCCGAGGTCGAATACGAGCCGCACACCTCGCCCTCGATCTATGTCGAGTTCCAACTCGACGACAAAAGCAGAGATGAGCTGGCGCGCCGCTTGCCGCAACTCGCCGATCACAACGTTTCCGTGGTCATCTGGACGACAACGCCGTGGACGATCCCGTCAAACCTCGCCCTGGCGTTTCATCCGGACTTCGAGTACGGCGCGTATCCGGTAGACGCCGTGACGGTCATCGTCGCGAAAGATCTCGCCGCCGCCGTCGCAGAAAAGACGGTGCGCACGTTCGACGAGCCTGTGGTGACGTTTTCCGGACGCGAGATGGAAGGACTCGTCTTCCGTCACCCACTCTACGCGCGTGATTCGTTGGCGGTCCTCGCCGATTACGTGATGCTCGATGCCGGCACCGGTGTGGTCCATACGGCTCCAGGTCACGGCGCAGACGACTATCACACGGGCGTGAAGTACGGGCTCGATATCTATGGCCCGCTCGATCCCGGAGGTCATTTCCTGGACTCGGTGGAACTATTCGCCGGGCTCCAGGTGCTCGAAGCCAATCCGCGAATTGAAGCCGCGCTCGCGGAGCGTGGCCGGTTGTGGCACCGCGAGAACTACGATCATTCGTATCCACACTGCTGGCGTTGCCATAATCCCGTCATCTTTCTCGCGACCTCGCAGTGGTTTATCGCGATGGACGCGGAAAATCTGAGGCAGCGGGCACTTGACGCCATCGACAACACGCGGTGGATCCCCTCGTGGGGGCGCGAGCGCATCTACAACATGATTGCGCACCGGCCCGACTGGTGCATCTCGCGCCAGCGTGTGTGGGGGGTGCCGATTCCAGCAGTCGATTGCAAAGGTTGTGGTCAGCCGCTGCTCACGCGCGGGCTGACTGATCGCGCCGCTGAGGTGTTCGAGCACCACGGCGCCGACGCGTGGTACGAGCGGCCCATCGAGGAATTTCTGCCCGAGGGACTCGCGTGCAGCGCCTGCGGAAGTCGCGAATTCGACCGCGAGTCGAACATCCTCGACGTCTGGTTCGACTCCGGGTCCAGCCATGAGGCGGTGCTTCCCAATTGGAAGGACCTGCGATGGCCGGCGGATCTCTATCTCGAAGGCTCGGACCAGCATCGCGGCTGGTTTCACAGCTCGTTGCTCGTCGGTCTCGGCACGCGCGGGCGAGCCCCGTTCGATCAGGTGTTGACTCACGGGTTCGTCGTCGACGAACACGGCAAGAAGATGTCGAAGTCGCGCGGGAATTCCGTCTCGCCGCAGGAAGTGATGGCCCAGAGCGGCGCCGATGTGCTCCGGCTGTGGGTTGCCATGGCCGACTACCGGGAAGATATGCGCCTGGGCAAGGAGATTCTGGCGCGCGTGGTCGAAGCGTATCGAAAGATTCGTAATGTGCTGCGTGTGCTCGCCGCGAATTTGTACGATTTCGATCCGGCCACAGACATGGTGCCGGCCGGGCGCATGCTCGAAATCGATCGATGGGCGATGGCTCAGTACGCGGGGGTGGCCGCTCGCATCGTGAACGCGTACGAGGAGTACGACTATCCCGGCGTGTATCAGGCGGCCAACGCGTTCATCACCGTCGACTTGAGCGCCTTCTATGTGGACGTGACAAAGGACCGAATGTACACGTTCGGTGCGACGTCGGGCGCCCGCCGGTCTGGTCAAACGGCCATGTTCCTGATGGCTGACGGCATTTCCCGGTTGCTCGCGCCGATTCTGCCGTTCACTATGGACGAGCTGTGGCGAAACTTACCGGGGCAGCGTGAGCCGTCCGTTCACATCGCGCTCTTT
>DASPWV010000714.1:0-5855 GCA_035637635.1 Vicinamibacterales bacterium
CGGCTTCCCAAAATCCGCGGCCATCGGCTGAATCGGTTCAACGCCGCCGCCGACGCCCGCGCGATACAGATTCCAGAAGCCAGTCCGATCGGACACGAAGTACAGCCGTCCGTCAGGTGACCACTCCGGCTGGAAGATCGACTCGTCCTCTCCGCCGGCAATTCTCTTCCGGACATCGAGCGACCCATCGGGTTTGAAGTCTGCGACCCAGAGCTCGGTGCCATCCCACGGCATATTCGGATGACGCCATTCGAGCCAGGCGAACCGCCGTCCATCGGGACTGACAATTGGATCTGAATAGAAGTCTGCGCCAGACGCGATCACCAAGCCGGCTTGCGCCGATACGTTGGCATGCGCGCTCCCGATGTCTACCGCGACGATCGTGTTGATCGGTTCGTGGCCGGCCTTCGTGTGATCCTCGCGCACGCAGAGCAGGCGTGATCTCGGCGCGTCGACGACGCAATCTGCATAGAAATATCCGGGCGATGTGAGGGCGAGAGGTGGCGCGCCCGGCGCATGGCGATACAACCGTTGATCGTCGAAGTTGGAGAAAAACGTGACGCCGCGATGCACGATGTACGGGGCGCCACCGTATTCGTGCACACGCGATCTCGCATTGAATCCGGGGGGCGTGATGTCGCTGAGGCGCCCGTCTGGCGTTCGCCGGACGATGACGTTACGCCCACCCTCGGAGGCTCGACCCTCGAGCCAATAGACGTCATCGCCATCGAGCACGATGTAATCGAAGCGCAGAGCCCCGGCTGTCGCGCGCTCCGCGGTCAGAGGAGACTTCCACGTGCCGTATTTCGCGGCGCGCTTCAGGGCAGTGACCCGTGGATCTTGCGAGCAACCCATAACGAACAGCCAGCCCGTCAGCACCGTCAGTACTTTCGCCACCTGGCGGCCTCTCGGCACCTATATAATCACGACATCGTGCCTCTGCCCCTCGGAACACAGCTTGCAGTGCGAGGACGCATCATGCGTTCTCATGTTGACAGGTTTTATGAAAACGAGACGCAAGAGCTCGACGGGCGAGCGCTTGTCCCCAGTGTCGCCGTTCTGGATAACTGGGCTCACTTCGACTGGACTGACGGCTGCCAAGTCGATGAACTGCAGGCGTTTCAGCCGCTGACTGTCGTCACCCGAAACCACGTTTACGAAATCGTTGTCCTCGACGGCGCCAGCGGCCGCGTCCGCGTGCGCGGCGGCCAGTTCTTTCCTGATTGGCGAGAGGCCCATCTTGCCGGATGCTCGCTCGGCGGCAGTTTCCTGAAGCTTCGCGGGATTTACGCCGGGTTTGGGATGGAGCTGCACATCGAGGGAGACGTCATCGTCACCAGTCCCGTGCAACGCCTGACGCTGTCGCATTTCGACGTCACCAGCACTCATTAGGGTCGAGAGACGAGGCGGGTCGTCAGACCCTGCTTCCCACCGTCGCGCTCGTCTGCGCCGTAACGCGCAAAGTTACACATTCGTTACCTTTCCGAAACATCGCCTGCCCTACCCCTCCGTCCAATTCCGGTAGGAAGACGGAGGATTTGAAAGATGCAACTGACAGAGAGACGCGTAGGGCCGGTGACCATCCTGGATCTGGACGGCAAGATGACCCTGCTGAACCATCCCGGCCGCGTCAAGGATACGGTCACAAGGCTGATCTTCCGAGGTCGCAAGAACATCGTTCTCAACCTTGAGAACGTGACTTATGTCGATAGTTGCGGTTTGGGCGAGTTGGTCTCGTGTTACACGACCGCGTCGGGACACTCGGCGACGGTAAAGCTCGCGAATGCGGAGCGCCGCATTCAGGACCTTCTCGTGCTCACGCGGCTGCTGACGATCTTCGACTGCTACGAGTCGGAGGCCGACGCGATCGCGAGCTTCGCTGTAGCCGCGTGAGAGAGCACCGCCAGGGGGTGGTGCTGGTGCATCCAGGTGCCAGTGCCTCAGTGCCACGTGCTGGAGTGCAGCCGGCGGGCAACGGGGGCACCGGCTTCCACTCCGCATGCGGCACTGAGCACTGGCACCTGGCGGACGGGGGACTTCCTCCTCCCCCGTCGTGCAATCCATTGGACCCAATCACACGGAGCTGACGCGACGTAAGATACGGACCCTACCGGCGATCCGATGCACACGAACGCACAACGCGTGCAGACAGCTCTACGCGCGCAAGGATCATCCGCGCAAGTCGTTCACATGCCCGACAGCACGCGTACGGCGGCCGAAGCCGCAGCGGCTCTCGGAACCACCGTCGGACAAATCGTCAAGAGCCTGGTGTTCATCGCCGACGATGGTCCAGTGCTCGTGTTGACGTCAGGATCGGAGCGCGTATCCCTGGAAAAGTTGCGGGCGATCGTTGGCGGCAGCGTGATGCGCGCGGACGCCGACACCGTGAAGCGACTCACCGGCTACGCCATCGGCGGTGTTCCTCCGCTCGCACACAGCACTCCCGCACGTGTGCTGATGGATCCTCACCTTCACACGTTCGACATCGTCTGGGCGGCTGCCGGAACACCACACGATGTCTTTGGCATTGCTCCAGCGGACCTGCAGAAGGTTGCGGCGGCGGAAGTCGCCGACGTGACGGAGTGAGCGTCCGTACGATCAGTTCGCCGGTTTTGTGCGCAACGCGCCAAGTTGCACGAGCATATTCGTCACGTCGTAGACGCGGCGATCGTGCGAGATTTGCCCCGCATCATCGAGGATGTAGAGCCACGCGCCAGTGATGTTGATCTTGCGACCGGTGGGCGGCAGACCTCCAAACGTGGCGGCTTGTGTGCCTGTCAGGGTGAAGAATCGCACCACGCGATTGCCGTCGATGATGAGCTCGTCGGTTTTCATCGTGAGATCCGGAAATGCGGTGAACCACTTTTCGTAGATTTCGCGGATCGAATCACGCCCCACGAGCTTGCCGGACATGGGGCTCTCGCCGATTGCATCGGGCGCATGAGACGATGACAGCGCAGCGGCGTCATGCCGACGCCAGGCCTCGTCTCGGCGAGTGAAAAGCGCGACGATTTCCTCTCGCGACATATCCGGCTCCGTCCTGATGCGCCGAGTGTCTCAGGTACGTTCAGGATCTCGGGTGCGATGCGAAGGGAGAGAGTATACGCCGGTTGACCGGCGCTCAAAATCGCGCCGAACTGATGAGTGTGCAACCCGTCATTTTCGTTCGGTATCGGTCGAAGGCGTGCTCGTGGATCGCGCTTTGAACCCGGTGCCCTTGAGCGCTTTGCCGGGTCGGGCGCCGGTGTGCTGGCCCTTGTCAATCACGAGAACACCATTGACGAGCACGTACGGCACGCCCTCGGCGTAGGACTTGGGCTTCTCGAACGAGTTGGTCTCGCGCACGCGAGCGGCGTCGAAGACGGCGAGGTCGGCGACGTAGCCTTCCTTGATCTGCCCGCGATCCTTCAGGCCGAGAATCTGCGCAGGGAGAGACGTCATCTTCCGCACCGCCTCGGGCAGCGTCAGCACGTGTTCGTCACGCACGTAGTGGCCCAGCACGCGGACGTTCGTCGAATAGTTGCGTGGATGCGGAACGCCGGGGGCGTCGAGATTGATCGCGGAGCCATCGCTCGCAAACGAGACCCACGGCAGTTTCATGACAGTGCGGACGTCCTGCTCTGCCATCGTGTGGAAGATGCCGCTGATGTTGCCGCCTTCTTCGGCCATCAGGGTGATGCAGGTGTCCATGGGATCTTCTTCGCCGCGCATGCGCGCGATCTGCGCGATGCGCATGCCTTCGTACTGGCGGTTCTTCTCCGTCCGCGCGCGGGCCAGCACGATGCCATCCCACCAGCCGTGTTCCTTCGCCCACGTGATGAAGTCCGGATCCTTCTTCAGCTTTTCGCGAATCGCCGGATCCTTCAATCGCTCGGCGAACTTCTCGGGGCCCCCTTCGCGGATCCACACGGGGAAAAACGCGCTCCAGCCGTGGAACATGGCCGTGTAGGGGTACTGATTGGCGGTGATGTTCAAGCCACGCGCGCGGGCATCTTCGATCTGCTTGATGTACTTGCCAATCGTGCCCCAGTTGTCCTTCGCCCGGATCTTGAAGTGGAAGATGTGCACGGGAATCTTCGCTTCTTCCGCCACGCGGATCGCGAAGTTGATCTCTTTCGTCTGCGCGAAGCCTTCGCTGCCGATATGCGACGTGTAGTTGCCGCCATATCGCGCGACGACCTTTGCCATCTCGATGATCTCGTTCGGATGTTCGGGTCCGCCGCTCTCGAAGCGCGTGACGAGGCCCCAGGCGCCTTCTTCCATCGATCGCGCGACAAGCTGTTTCATCCGCTCGATCTCCTGCGGATTCGCGTCGCGCGCCTCGTAGCCCATCACCACCCGGCGCACTTGATCGGAAGCGACGTGCGAGATCACGT
Organism: Vicinamibacterales bacterium; assembly: GCA_035637635.1. Classification (GTDB taxonomy): domain Bacteria; phylum Acidobacteriota; class Vicinamibacteria; order Vicinamibacterales; family UBA2999; genus DASPWV01. The sequence continues at coordinate 4,377 of DASPWV010000714.1, forward strand.
TCATCGAGATGCCCTGACGCGCCAGCCGATCGAAGTAGCCGGTGAACGTTGTCCAATCGGCCGTCACACCGTCAGCGCCGGCGTCCTTCAGACCGTCGCGCGGTGCGACCGAGGATCCTTCGCCGATGACGTCCAGCGTCACGCCTTGCCGCACCTTGCTTTGCGCCGCGCCGTCGGCCACGAGCGGCAGGTCGGAGTGCGTGTGGAGGTCGATAAAGCCCGGCGCGATGGTGAGGCCTCGCGCATCGATCGTGCGCCGCGCGGAACGGTTCGCGAGCTGGCCGACCGCGGCGATACGGTCGCCACGGATGCCGACATCGGCGCGAATCGCCGCGGCGCCGGTGCCGTCGAGCACCTGCCCGTCGCGAATCAGAATGTCGAAATCAGGCTGCTGAGTCGCCGCGGGCGTGCCGAGCGCCACCGCGACCACTAGAACGAGCAATGATGCGCGACGCATGGGACAGTCTCCTTGACAGTTAGGACTTGGGATTGAGCGCCGCAATCATATCGCCTGTGGAACGTCAGTTGCACTACTACACCTGCGGTAGGCCTTTGGCAGGCCCATCGGTGGGCCGCTCATGGGGGTGCAGCATGACGTTACCGAGTCGCGCATCTTCGCCGCTCGTTCGTAGGTCTTCGTTTCTCGCTCTTGTTCTCGTTCTTGGTTCTTCGTTCTTGGTTTTGAGTTCGTCCGCCTGCGCGGCGCTTCAAGGCCTCAGCGCATTGATTCAGCCGCCGCACTTCGAGCAGGACGATCAGCAGCGGAGCTCGATTCGTCTCAACGGCACGAGTGGCGCCGCCGTTCGCCTCTGGACGCGCGTGTCGAACCCCAACGGGTTCGGCCTCACGCTCGGCACGCTTCGCGGCACGCTGCACCTCGAAGGCTCTCGCGCGGCGACCGTGGACTTTCCGTTAGGCCTTCCGCTCCAGGCGCACGGCGAAGAAGTGGTGCCGATTGATTTCTCGGTCGACTTCCGCGACCTGCCCGCACTCGGACAAACTATCGCCCGTGCCATCGCACGTCAGCCCATTCAGTACGAGCTCGAAGGCACCATCGGCGTGAGCGCGGGTCGTTTGGGCGAGCAGACGCTCGGGCCGATGACGTTTTTGCGTGGTGAGCTGACGCGGTAGCGGCGAGGCCTGATAGCATTAGGGGTTCCTTTACACCTCTGGGAAACCTCTATGCAACGGATGCACCCGCGACTCCGCTCCACATCGTCCGCCATTCTGTCGCTCGCGCTCTTCGTCTCCGCCGCACCGTCGGCGCAATCGCAGGCGACCAGGGTCACCACACCGCAACAGTTCTTCGGACATGAGATCGGCGCCGATTACGTGCTGCCGAACTACACGAAATTCACCGAGTACGTTCGGCTGCTCGACAAAGAGTCGGATCGCATGCAGGTGCAGAGCATCGGCAAGACCGCCGAAGGCCGCGATCAGCTGATGGCCATCATCACCGCGCCTGAGAATTTCAAGAAC
>DASPWV010000715.1:0-2899 GCA_035637635.1 Vicinamibacterales bacterium
GTCATCAGCCGCGATGTGGGCATCGTGTTGACGGTCGCGATTGTGAGTCTGTCGATGGGGCCGCGAACCTTCCGCCCTTCGCTCCTGGGCAAAGCGGCGACCGCGTTCTTCATCCTGACGTGCGTTGTGGTGATGTATTTCAACTATCTCGGCCGCTCCTCGATCGTCGTCGATGCCTTCGTCTGGACCGCGCTCGCGATCACGCTCGTGTCCGGTGTCGATTATGTTTTCCGGGTGAGGCGGATTCTCGAACAGTAGGAGGTTGGGACCGCTGCGCGGAGGGACCGGCTTCGCCGGAGGGACCGCGAAGCGGAGGGGAAAAATTGACGGAAGGTACGGAACGTGTAGATGGCCAGGCGGGAGCCGTCGATAAAAGCACCCTACTCAAATCTGGTCGCATGGCAACGAGCGGACGATCTATTCATCGAAGTGCATCGAATGACACTCGAGAAGTTTCCACCGCACGAGAAGTACGAGCTTGGCGGCCAATTGCGTCGCTCTGGGTATTCCGTGCCGGCCAATATCGTCGAAGGCAACTCCCGCAAGTCGCCAAGAGAGAGTGGCTTTTTCTTCAATATCGCCTGCGGATCCCTTTCGGAAGTTGGGTATGGCCTACACGCGGCGAAACGTCTTGGGTATATCGACCAACAAACATATGACCGATTGGACCTTCTTGTCAGGCAAACCGCCGCGCCACTGCACGGATTGCTACGACGCGTGAGGTTCGGAAAACTGATGCTGTCGCAAGGCGCAACCATCATTGGGTGGGTACTGTTAGTCAGCGAGTTGTTGTAGCTGCAAACTCCGATCCCTCCGGCGCAGCCAGTCCCTCCCTCGCGAAGCGAGGGTCCTCCACGTCAGTGGCCTTCTGGCGTAGCCGGTCCCTCCCTCGCGAAGCGAGGGTCCTAACTGACCTTCTGACGGAAATACTCGATCGTCTTCGTCAGCCCTTCACGCAACGTCACTTTCGGCTCCCATCCGAGCAGCGTCTTCGCGCGGGTGATGTCCGGTTTACGCACTTTCGGATCGTCGGTCGGGAGCGGCTTGTGCACGATCTGACTCTTCGATCCCGTCATTTCGATGATGACGTTCGCAATCTCCTCAATCGTCATCTCTGTCGGGTTGCCGATGTTCACCGGGTCGTTCTGATCGGACAGCATCAGCCGGATGATGCCGTCGACGAGATCGCTGATGTAGCAGAAGCTCCGCGTCTGGCGGCCGTCGCCGAAGACCGTGACGTCCTCGTTCCTCAGCGCCTGAGAGATGAACTCCGGCACCGCGCGGCCATCGCGCACGCGCATGCGGGGGCCGTAGGTGTTGAAGATGCGAACGATCTTCGTGTCGAGTCCGTGATACCGGTGATACGCCACCGTGATCGCTTCGGCAAAACGCTTCGCCTCGTCGTAGACGCCGCGCGGGCCGATCGGGTTCACGTTGCCCCAGTACGATTCCTTCTGCGGGTGCTCGAGGGGATCGCCGTACACCTCTGACGTCGAGGCAAGCACGAATCTCGCCTGCTTGGCCTTGGCGAGTCCCAGCGCTTTGTGCGTGCCGAGCGCGCCCACTTTCAGCGTCGGGATCGGCAGCTCGAGATAATCAATCGGACTCGCCGGGCTCGCCCAGTGCAGCACGTAGTCAACGGGTCCGTCGATGTAGATGTAATTGGTGACGTCGTGCTTGATGAACTCGAACTCGCGATTCCTCAGGTGCGCGATATTGGCGACATCGCCCGTGAGCAGATTGTCGATGCCGATCACGCGGTAGCCGCGATCGAGCAGCGTTTCAGCGAGATGCGAGCCGATGAAGCCGGCGGCACCGGTGATGACGACGCGCTGGTTGGCCATGGAGTGCGGGTCCGGTTTACGCGGCTTGACGAGGAAGAAACACCCCGCGCACGATCGTCAGCCACATGATCTTCAGGTCGAGGGAGACGGACCAGTTTTCAATGTAATAGAGGTCGTACTCGATGCGCTTCTCGAGCGACGTGTTGCCGCGCCATCCGTTCACCTGCGCCCAGCCCGTGATGCCCGCCTTCACCTTGTGACGCAGCATGTACTGCGGAATACGATGCTTGAACTGCTCGACGAAGAACGGCCGCTCGGGCCGAGGGCCGACGATCGACATCTCGCCTTTGAGCACGTTCCAAAACTGCGGCCATTCGTCGAGATCGCGCTTGCGCAGCCAGCGGCCGATCCGCGTCGCGCGGGGATCGTCCTGATCGGCCCACACGGGTCCGTCGGACTCGGCATCAACCGGCATCGTCCGGAATTTATGAACGGTGAACTGTTTGCCGTCGAGCCCCATGCGTTCCTGGCGGTAGAACACGGGTCCGGGCGTGCTGCGCTTGATCAACGACGCGATGATCAACCCCGGGATGCACATCGTGGCGAGGGCGCCGGCCGAAATCACCATGTCGATGATTCGCTTCACGACGGCGTTCAGACCCTGAAGCGGAACGTCGTTCAGGTTGATGACGGGGACGCCGTCGAGATCTTCGAGTCGTGCGCGCAGCGCGATGAACTGCAGAAGGTCAGGAACGACGCGCACGTCGACGCCTTCGCGACTCGTGGATTCCACGAGATCGAGCAGCTTCATGTGCTCATCGAGCGGCAGCGCGACGAAGAGATGATCGATGCGTTCGCGCCGGACGATCTCCGCCGCTTCGCCCAGGCGGCCGAGCAGCGGCAACCCGCGGTATCCAAGGTGGTCGCCGCCGGCGCGATCGTCGACGAAGCCGAGAATCTGATAGCCCAGCTCACGATGCTCGAGGATCTTGTCGGCCACCATCCGCCCCAGCTCGCCCGAGCCGGCAATCAGAATGCGGCGCAACCCCACGCCGGCAATCCAGCGGCGCTCGAGCGCTTCGCGTACAAGCTTTCGCGAGAGATACCCGAGCGCG
>DASPWV010000716.1:0-3661 GCA_035637635.1 Vicinamibacterales bacterium
CGTAAACCGCCGAAGCTGATTGAACGAGGACTCGAGGCGCGCGATCGTGTCATTGATGACCGCTGTCAGCCGGCCGATTTCATCCCGTTCATTCACGGCCGTGAGTCGTTCGTGCAACCGCTCGGCGGTGATCCTGCGAGCTTCCGACGCCAGATGGTCGATTGGAGTCAGGGCCCGTCGCGCTAACATGTAGCCGCCGAATCCCGCAAGGACGACGACCAACGGGAGTCCCAGGACCAGGACGACCAACACCTCCCAGAGCTGGCCCAGCACGCGCTCTTCCGATCGGGACACGCGCAAGACAACAGAGTGACCACCGACATCGATTGGTGCGGCCAGGGTGCGCCAACGTTCGGAGTTGGCGCTGACGGTTTCGTACCGGTACGAAGAGCCGAGAGACGCGAGCGCGATGGGTGGAAGCGACACCGCCACGCCCGATCGATGCAGCTGCTCACCCGCAGGCGACCAGACTTCGTACACGCGGCCCTCGTCTGCGTCGGGATCGTGGTGCTGCTCCGCGCTCCATGCCACGCGGCCATCCGCTGTGCGCGACAGCAAGCCTTCTGCCGTCTCGAAATCATCGTGAAGCTGATCGTCCAACTGCTCCAGGAACTCATGACGCACCGCCACATACGTCGCGGTGGCGTACACAATCATCATCACGGTCAGGACGAGCGCGTACCAGCCCGTCAGACGGACACGAATGGAGGCTGCGGCCCACGGCAGCTTCATGGCTCGCCCTCCCGCAACGTGAAGCCGACGCCGCGTACCGTGTGAATGAGCCGAAGATGCCCCTCTGCATCGACCTTCTTGCGCAGTCTCGTCATCTGCACATCGATCACGTTATCGATTGGCGTCGCACGGCGCGGTTCCTTCCAGACGTCGTGCGCCAGCATCTCTCGCGAGACAACGTGTCCTTGGTGCCGAAGGAGATACTCGAGCAGCTCGAACTCCCGGGCGGTCAGATCGAGGATGCGGCCGCTTCGAGTCGCGCGGCGTGTGACGAGATCAACGTCGAGGTCGGCCGCTTTCAAGCGAAGAGTCTCCGATCCGCGGCCACGGCGGAGCAGTGCGCGAATGCGAGCGAGCAGCTCCGGAAGCGCAAAGGGCTTGACCAAGTAGTCGTCGGCTCCGAGATCGAGGCCGAGGACCCGGTCCCCGATACCGTCACGAGCCGTGAGAATCAGTACTGGCGTCCCGACGTGCCGTTTCCTGAGGGTCTGCAGGATCTCGAGCCCGTTGCGACCAGGCAACATCAGGTCGAGCAGCACCAGATCGAACGTTTCGGCGTTGGCTCGAAAGAAGCCATCTTCCCCTGTCGGGGCGACGACCACGTCGTAGTGCTCGGCCTGCAGGGCCGACGCGAGCACCTGAGCCAGCTTCCGCTCGTCTTCGACCACCAGGATGCGCACTCCCGCCATGTTATCGACGTCTTCTGTGGCTGCGTGTTTCCTGACGCAAATATCAGATGAATGTCAGGCGAGCGTGTAGCGGTGGCACATACGATCGCTGCTGCTCAACTGTCAGCACCCAGCCTGAGGGAAGAACCTTGATCGGACGACGCACACTGACTGTGATCGCGGTAACGGCTTTTCTGTTGGGTGACGCGGTCGTCACGGCGGCCCAGCAAGCCCCAGAGTCGCCACTCACGCTAAGCGCAGCGGTCGATCTCGCACTTCGCAATCATCCCGCCATTCGCGAAGCACGCGCCGGTTCGGCAGCGGCGCAGGCGGATATCGGTGTCGCGCGCACGTCGTATCTGCCGCGCCTCGATTTCCTGTGGCAGGCGAACCGTGCGACGCGGAACAACGTCTTTGGGTTGCTCCTCCCGCAACCAGTGATTCCGCCGGTCTCCGGCCCAGTGCTCGGGAATGAAACGCTGGACGGAGTCTGGAGCAGCGCGGGCGGCCTGCTGCTTTCGTGGGAGGCCATCGATTTCGGACGGCGGGCCGCGACCGTCGATCAGGCGCGCGCGGAATCTACCCTCGCCGAGTCAGAACGCAAAGTCACGGAATTGGATGTCGCGAGCGCCGCCGCAGATGCATTCCTCCAAGTGGTTGCCGCAGATGCGACGCTCAGCGCCGCTCGCGCCAATGTGCAGCGTCTGGAGGTCTTCGCGAATTCCGTACGTGCGCTCGTTCAGAATCAGCTTCGCGCCGGTGCCGAGTTATCGCGAGCCGAGGCGGAACTGGCGGCAGCAAAAACCCGATTGGCTGAAGCGGAACGCAGCGCCGAACTCGCGAGAGTGTCGTTGGCGGAAGCGCTCGGCGCGCCAGGAACGCGTGTCTCTCTGGACGCCGCTGCCCTGTTGCAAGTGCCTCCTCCGCCGGCCGGTACTTCGTTTGATGCGGCGTCGCATCCGCGGGCGGTAGCGGCTGACGCCCAAGTGCAAGCGGCGCGTGCGCGCGACCGCGTGCTCGACAAGTCGTACCTCCCAAGGGTCGAATTGCAGAGCGCGGTGTCGGGCCGTGGTGTAGGCCGGAGTATCGATGGCAGTCCCAATGGCATCGCCTTAGGACTGCAGGTCCCGAACTGGGCCGTCGGCCTGTCGGTCACCTTCCCTTCGCTGGAGATCTTTCGCATTCAGGCACGCCGACGCGTCGAAGCCAGCCGGTTGGAAGAGTCGACGGCACGGTACGATCGCACCATCCAGACCCTGCAAACGCAGGAAGCGCGGGCGCGCGCGATCGCGGCGGCGGCCTTTCAGATCGCGGCCAACACACCGCAACAGCTGCAGGCTGCGCGCGACACGGACGCGCAGGCACGCGCCCGATACGATGCGGGCCTGACCACCGTCACTGAAGTGGCGGAAGCGCAGCGGCTGCTCGCAGAAGCGGAAGCCGAGAACGCCGTCGCGAGTCTCGCGGTGTGGCGCGCGTTGCTCGCCGAGTCGATTCTGAAAGGCGACGTGCAGTCGTTTCTGAACCAGATGCGCGCGTCGCAAGTTCCGCCTGTCAAGTGATCCGGTAGGAGATGCAAATCCATGTGGCTGATTCGCACTGCGTTACGCCGACCCGTCACGGTGCTGATGCTCGTGTTGGGAGTGGGACTGACCTCGACGCTGGCCTTGACGCGCATGCGCGCGGATATCCTGCCAGAGCTCGGCACGCCGATCCTGTACGTCGCGCAGGCGTACGGAGGCATGGACCCCGCTCAGATGGAGGGGTACCTCACGAACTACTACGAGTTCCACTTCCTGTACATCAACGGCATCGATCACGTTGAATCGAAATCGATTCAGGACGTCGGACTCGTCTCGCTGTACTTTCACCCAGGCACGGACATGGCGCAGGCGCTCGCGGAAACCGTTGCACAGGTCAATCGCGCCCGTGCGTTCATGCCGCCGGGCACGGTGCCTCCTGTCGTGCTGCGGCAGGACGCCGGCACCATGCCGGTCGGGTACGTCACGTTTGCGAGCGCTACCCGCGGCCTGAACGAGATTCAGGACCTGGCGCTCAATCGCGTCCGTCCGCAATTCGCGACCCTCCCTGGCGTCTCCGGCCGACCTCCGCTCGGCGGCAATCAGCGCACCATCGTGATCAGCGCGGACCCGAACCGCCTCCGTGCGTACGGGCTGTCTGCGGCGGACGTGATTCAGGCTGTCGCCAGGAATAACGTCATCGTTCCATCCGGCTACGTGCGCGTCGGCGATGAAGCCAAG
>DASPWV010000717.1:0-6268 GCA_035637635.1 Vicinamibacterales bacterium
AACATCCCAATGAGGTTGTCGTAGCGGCCGCCACCGCCGAGGCTTCCGGCGAGATCCGACACGGCAATTTCGAAGATGGAACCCGTGTAGTAGGACAGACCCCGGGCGAGACTCGGATTAACGCGGATGCGCGCGCTTGCACCGCCCTCACCGCACAACGTGACGATATCGCGCAGCTCGGTAAGCGCCCGAGCGCCTTCGGCATGTTCGGCGACAAGGGCGCTGAGCCTCGCAAGCACCTCGCTGTTGAACGCCGCGGGATCGCGGTCTGCCGCGTGTTGCGCCTCAGACACGCTGCTGAAGAAGTCCAGCAGTACTGTCGCGGCTCCCTCGGCGATGCTCCGCTCTGTCAGTTCGGCGGCAACGCCGTCGCGGCCGATTTTGTCCAACTTGTCGAGCGCGATGAGTGCCGCGCCATGTTGGGCCGACGAGACGCCCACCGACTCGAGCATGCCTGTCAAGACCCTGCGATGATTGAGCCGAATAGCGAAGTTCGAAAACCCAAGACGAACGAGCACATCATTCGCTGCGCCAAGCAGTTCGGCCTCGACCACCATCGACCGCGAGCCGATGGCATCGACGTCGCACTGATAGAACTCTCGAAAGCGGCCCTTCTGCGGTCTGTCGGCTCGCCAGACCGGTTGCACCTGATAGCGCTTGAAAAACTTCGGCAGCGTGGCGCGGTACTCGGCGACCACGCGCGCGAGAGGGACGGTCAAGTCGTAGCGGAGCGCAAGGTCGGCTTCGCCCGTTCGTCCTTCCTCACCGCGCTTGAGAATGCGGAAAATCAGACGATCGCCTTCTTCGCCGTACTTTCCCATCAGCGTTTCGATGTTCTCGGCCGCGGGCGTTTCGAGCGGCTCGAAGCCGTACCGCTGATACACGTCGGCAATCACGCCGATCACGTATTGACGCCTCCTGACGTCCTCCGGAAGAAAATCGCGCATCCCGCGCGCAGGCTGGGTGTTCATTGGGAGTTTCCAGTTTCCAGTTGCCAGCTCAAAGTTCAAGTTTCAAAGTTTGTCGACCGCAACTGACAACTAAACTTTGAACTCGAAACTGGCAACTGGAAACTCCTGCCGCACAGGTTTCACGCCGGCAGGCCGCTAGATCTTCGGCAGGGTGACGCCGCGCTGCGCCTGGTACTTCCCGGCTTTGTCCTTGTACGAGACCTCGCAGGGCTCGTCGCTCTGGAAGAACAACACCTGCGCGATACCCTCGTTCGCGTAGATCTTCGCCGGCAGCGGCGTCGTATTCGAGATCTCAATCGTCACGTGCCCTTCCCACTCCGGCTCAAGCGGTGTGACGTTCACGATGATCCCGCACCGCGCATACGTGGATTTTCCGAGACACACGGTCAGCACATCGCGAGGAATGCGGAAATACTCAATCGTTCGAGCCAGCGCAAACGAATTGGGCGGCACGATGCAACAGTCGGCTTTGATGTCGACGAACGAGCGGGGGTCGAATTTCTTGGGGTCCACGACCGTGTTGTAGACGTTCGTGAACACCTTGAAATCGTCCGCAACGCGAATGTCGTAGCCGTAGGACGACAGCCCGAACGACACCACGCCCTCTCGGATCTGTCGATCCTCGAACGGCTCGATCATCGCGTGCTCGAGCGCCATTTTCCGAATCCAGCGATCACTTTTTATGGCCATCGTGGCCTTCAACGTCTCAGGATCAAGCCCAGAACCGTCAACGCGACACTCACCAGAATTGATGTCGTAATCGGCAGGTACAGCGTGAAGCCGTCGCGCCGAATGATGAAATCTCCCGGAAGCCGGCCCAGCGGGACGCCGAGCCAGATCAACCCGCCGATTGCGGCGATGACCACGCCGACAAATACGAGTATCTGGCCCATCGCCATGCGCCGTGCGCTGCTCCGCGGCTCTAGTTCAACTCCATGCCGCGAAAGAAGTAGCCCAGCTCGAACGCCGCCGTCTCCAGCGCGTCCGATCCATGCGTCGCGTTGTTGTCGATTGACGCGCCGAACTCCTTCCGCAGTGTACCGGGCCCCGCCGCCGCAGGATCCGTTGCGCCCATCAGGTCTCGCCATTTCCGAATCGCGTCCGGTGCTTCCAGGCACATCACCACGCATGGGCCTGACGACATGAAGTCGGTCAAGCCGCCGAAGAACGGCCGCTGCCGGTGAACGTAATAAAAGCCCCCGGCCTCCGCTTTTGACAGTCGAATCATGCGCATCGCGCGCACCGCAAAACCCGCCTCTTCAATTCGCACCAGGATTCGGCCAACGGCGTTCTTTCGCACTGCATCGGGCTTGATGATGGCCAGCGTCCGTTCCATATCCGAACGATTATAGCCCGCACGTTAAGGGGCGCTTTTGGTCTGACGCTTGCACCACCTCACGCGGGCAGTCGTGTCGGCGCCCAAAAGGGGAGATCATGACGCACATCAAGCACGGCGTTTCGGCACCCATCGTCATCGGCTTCATCCTGAGTGCTGCGCTTGCGGGCGCGCAGGGCCGCCACGAGCCGACGGTCGGCTCTTCCGTGACTCTCGCTGCGTGTGTGGAAAACGCGCAGGAAGGCGACAAGTTCGTGCTGACGCATGTGGCCGACATGCCGAATCATCCGCCAACGAAAGGCGGCCGCGTCGTGTACTGGATCGACAAGGTCGATCAACTGCGGCCGCACGTCGGCCATCAGATTCGGTTGATGGGAAAGATTACCGATACCAAGAAAGACGAAATCGAAGTGAAGCTTGGAGAAGATGGCAAGGGCGGAGCCGTTGTCGAAATCGAAGGCCCGCACGGTGAGGTGAAAGCGACGCCAAAGCAGGCCAACGTCTCGACGGCTGGGCAGGTCGTCAAGGAGAAGGAAATCCCGACGACCGTCGTGAAGCTGCAGATTGAAAAAGTCGAGATGGTCGCGGCGGCGTGTAACCTCAAATAGAGGCGCGCTTCGCATAGGCGTGGCGGCCCAAGACTGACTCACGTAGTGGCGGCCCTTTAGGGCCGCCCGGCCGCCGGCGGGGCTAAAACCCCGCCACTACGTTAATCCCTTCCCGCGCGAAGCGCGGCCCACCGCGCGAGGCGCGGCCCACCGAAGGCCTAGAGCAGTTCGCGGACGGCGTTGCCCATGTCCGCCGGACTTTTCACCACGCGCACGCCTGCGGCGGAGAGTGCCGCCATCTTCTCCGCTGCGGTGCCCTTGCCTCCGGCGATGATTGCGCCCGCATGACCCATGCGGCGCCCCGGTGGCGCCGTCTGGCCGGCGATAAACGCAACGACAGGCTTTTTGAAGTGTGTTTTGATCCAGTCCGCCGCTTCTTCTTCCGCCGCTCCGCCAATTTCTCCGATCATCACCACCGCCTCAGTGGCCGCGTCCTCCGCGAACAGCTTCAGCGTGTCTATGTACATAGTGCCGATCAGCGGATCACCGCCGATGCCGATGCAGGTCGTTTGCCCGAGACCGGCGGTCGTGAGTTGATTGATGGCTTCGTAGGTGAGCGTCCCGCTCTTCGAGACGATGCCGACCCGCCCTTCCTGGCAGATGTGCGCGGGGATGATGCCTGCCTTGCCTTTCCCTGGCGAAATGATCCCCGGGCAATTGGGGCCGATGAGACGAGTCCCGGGCCGCTCTTTGAGAAACGTCAGCGCGCGAAGCATATCGAGGGTGGGAATGCCCTCGGTGATGCAAACCACCAGCGCGATGCCCGCGTCGGCGGCCTCCATGATGGCGTCGGCTGCAAACGGCGGCGGCACAAAAATGACCGAAGCGTTGGCCCCGGTTTGTGCCACTGCCGCGGCAACCGTGTCGAACACCGGCCAACCCTCGTGCGTGGTGCCGCCTTTGCCAGGGGTGACGCCGCCGACGACCTTCGTGCCGTACTTCTGGGCCGCGAGCGCGTGAAACGTTCCCTCCCGCCCGGTGATCCCCTGAACGATTAAGCGAGTGTTTTCATCAAGAAGAACAGCCATTGTGCATCCGCGTCTGTCCGCGTCGTCCGCGGATGTTCTATCTGCGTGATTGCTCCGTGAGCGAGACGACTTTCTCAGCCGCTTCGCCCATCGTGTCTGCGGTGGCAAAGTTGAGGCCGCTTTCGGCCAACATCCGATTGCCTTCCTCTACATTCGTGCCTTTCATTCGAATCACGATCGGCACCGGCACGCCGAGCTCCTTCACCGCCGCAATCACACCAGCCGCAAGCACATCGCAGCGAAGAATGCCGCCAAAGATGTTGATGAGAACCGCTTTGACGTTTTGGTCCGACATCAGGATCTTGAAGGCGTTGCGAATCTGCTCGGCGTTGGCGCCGCCGCCGACATCCAGGAAGTTTGCCGGCATGCCTCCGGCCAGCTTGATGATGTCCATCGTCGCCATGGCCAGGCCGGCGCCGTTCACCATGCAACCGATGTTGCCGTCGAGGCGAATGTAGTTGAGCGAAAAGTTCGATGCTTCAACCTCGAGCGGGTCTTCCTCGGACAGATCGCGCAGATCGCGAATGTCCGCGTGCCGAAAGAGCGCGTTGTCGTCGAAGTTCATTTTGGCGTCGAGAGCGAGCAGATCACCTGTTTTGGTGACGATGAGCGGATTGATCTCGAGCAGCGAGGCGTCGGTGCCCACGAACGCTTGATACAACGCGAGCATCATTTTCGTCGCCTTCGAGATCTGATCGCTTTTCAGATCGAGGGCGAAGGCAAGCTTGCGCGCCTGAAACGGCGCAAGGCCGACCGACGGATCGATGTACTCCTTGAAGATCTTCTCAGGCGTCTTCGCGGCAACTTCTTCGATATCCACTCCACCCGCGCCGCTCACCATCAAAACAGCCTTCTGGCTCGACCGATCGACCACGATACTCAAGTACAGCTCGCGATCGATGTCCAACCCCTCCTCGACGAGGAGGCGCGAGACGACCTGCCCTTCCGGCCCCGTTTGATAAGTCACGAGCCTGCGTTGGATGAGCGCCTTCGCAACGTTCTCGGCTTCCTCCACGCTGCGAACAACTTTTACGCCGCCGGCCTTCCCGCGTCCGCCGGCATGAATCTGCGCCTTGACTACGACAACGTCCCGGCCAAGTCGTTGCGCGATCTCCCGAGCTTCCTGAGCGGAGAATGCCACTTCGCCGCGCGGCGTGGGAACGCCGTAGCGAGACAGAATCGCTTTGGCCTGGTACTCGTGAATCTTCATTGGCCTGATGTGGCTAGGGTGCCTGATGTGCCTAGGGGGCCTAGAGTGCCTAGAGTGCCTAGGGTGGCAGGAGTGGTCTTCAGGACGTCAGGCACTCCAGGCACTCCGAGGCAGTGGCTTATACCTTGATAACTTCGACGAGCTCTTTTACCGCCCCCGCTGATTTCTGAAGGGCCGCGTTCTCTTCCGGTGTCAGCTTGATCTCGATGATCTGCTCGACACCCTTTGCTCCGAGCTTCACCGGCACGCCGACGAACAGATCGTTGATGCCGTACTCGCCTTGCAAGAAAACGGAACAGGGCATGATTTTCTTCTGGTCCTTCAGAATCGCCTCAATCATCTCGGCAGCCGATGCACCTGGCGCGTACCAAGCACTTGTCCCTACCAGTTTTGTGATCTCGGCTCCACCGTTCGACGTCCGATCGGTGATCGCGGCGATGCGTTCGCGGGAGAGAAGCTCCGTAATCGGAATTCCCGCGACCGTCGAGAACCGCGGGAGCGGCACCATCGTGTCGCCGTGGCCGCCAAGGACGAACGCCGAGACGTTCTCGACCGAGACGTCGAGCTCCATCGCAATGAAGGTCCGCATCCGCGCGGAATCGAGGACGCCAGCCATGCCGATCACGCGCTCGCGCGGGAATTTGCTCAGCCGATACACTGCCTGCGACATGGCATCAAGCGGATTCGCGACCGGGATGATGATGCAGTTGGGCGAGAACTTGACGATCTGCGCCGTAACGTCCTGCATGATTTTGTAATTGATGGCAAGCAGATCGTCGCGGCTCATGCCCGGTTTTCGCGGCACGCCGGAAGTGATGACGACGATGTCGGAGTTCGCGGTCTCGGCAAAATCTTTCGTACCTACGCCAACAACCCGTGCAGCCGATCCCTCGATTGGGCACGATTCATAAATGTCGAGCGCCACGCCGGCGGCTTTGGTGTCGGCGATGTCGACGATGACGACATCAGCGAGCTCTTTCTGTGCAACTGCACGCGCGACGGTGGCGCCTACATTGCCCGCGCCGCCGACAACGGTCACTTTCCGGTTCATGTTCGTCTCTCCGACTCACTCTCCGCGCTCGGCACTCAGCACTTGGCACTCAGCACTTGGCACT
>DASPWV010000718.1:0-6380 GCA_035637635.1 Vicinamibacterales bacterium
CAACAGCCAGAACGCGGGAGACGATTTCGCGGATGGTGGCCCGCTCGTTGAAGCAGGGCATCACAATCGACAACTTCACGGACGGAATGGTAGCAGGCTCGGCCCGAGGGCGAGAAAAAGTCGGCCCGACGCCGCGGGGACGTGCGACGCCGGGCCTCCCGGAGTGACGTGCGCCTACGCCACCTGGGAATACGTGAGAACGTTCGGCTTAAAAGCCGCCGGGGCCGCCGGGGCCGCCGATCCTGATCACCTGTCCTCTGATCTCGCCGCCACCGTTCACCGTGGTGTGAATGTTGGCGTAGACCTGCCCGCCCATGAGCGCTTGAAGAAAGTCGTCCCACGAGCGAATGCCCTGCTCCGGTCGAAGGTTGCTGGCTGAGCTCGCAGACCCGGTGATGTTGAAATCGTTCGAGATATTCGGCGGGAACGTAAAGTTCACCACGGTCGGCCCTGCGAGACCGGGGCCGCCGACATGAAAGTGGCCCGCGCTCATTCCGCTCGGCAAATTGAACACGTCGATGTTCCACGAGACCGTCCGCGTCGCTAAGTCGAGCGTCACGTTGGCCGTACCGAACGCACCGGTCAGCACGCCAGGGGCGGGTGTCTCGTTGGCGCCTGAAAGCAGCGCGACAAATCTGATCGTTTGTGCCTGAGCCGTCCCCGTCGTGCCGCCAAGCATGATCACCGCGGCGGCCACCATCCACAATCCACGTCGCATCGTTTCGCTCCTTCTCGCCGGCAACGAACTGGAAAGAATTTCGGCGCGCCACAGCTTTAGCACGAACCAAGCCAACACGGCGAGATCAAAACGCGATGCAGGATCGATGGAGCCCAGGTGCCGTGCGGCTCCTGTGAGATGGGTAGTCTTACGGCGCCTGAAAGCGCTTACGCGAGGGGTAAGTACGTCAGGCGCCTCTTTCCGAGGCCTTCTTCAGCATTCGATCGAGTTGGCCCAGCCGCTCATTGCTGCCAAGCAGCGAAAGCACGTCCCCGCTCTGCACCACATCGTCCGGGCCCGGCGCGATGTTCGTGAAGTTGCCGTCGCCGGTGCGGCCGGTGTGCTTGATGGCAATGGTCGTCAAGCCGAATCGTGACCGCAATCCGATTTCGCGCAGCGTCTTGCCGACGAATTCAGAGGGAGCCGGCACCTCCACGATCGAGTACTCGTTGGACAACTCGATGTAGTCGAGCACGTTGGGCAGCACGAGGCTGTGCGCAATTCGAATGGCCGTTTCCCGCTCTGGAAAGACCACCCGGGTGACGCCGAGCTTCTCGAGGATGCGGCCGTGAAGCGGCGTCACCGCTTTGGCGATGATCTTCTTGATTCCGAGTTCCTTGACCAGGGTGACGACGAGCAGGCTTGCTTCGATGTTTTCGCCGATTGAGACCACCGCAACGTCGACGTCTTTGATCCCCGCGCCGCGCAGGGCGCGTTCGTCGGTCGCGTCGAGCTGCATCGCGAGCGAGATGACGTCGGCCAACTCGCGCACCTTGTCTTCGTCGCCGTCGATGCCCGTGACGTCGTGTCCAAGGCCAGCGAGCGTTGTTGCCATGGCCGCGCCGAAGCGACCCAGTCCGATGACCGCGAACGAGCGTCGTGCCATAACCCTCTACCCGATCAGAATCTTGCCCTCGGGATAACGAATCTTCGGTCTCGTCGCCATTCGCGCGGCAAGCGCGAGCGCCAGCGTCAATGGTCCAACGCGGCCCATGAACATCATGCCAGCAATCAGGAGCTTCCCAATCGGTGTGAAGAACCCCGAGAGGCTCAAAGGCGCGCCATGTTCGCCCATGGACAAACCGACAGTGCCAAACGCAGAGGTCGTTTCAAAGAGCGTCGGCAGCAAATCACGCCCCTCGGTGATGAGCACGGCGCCGGCGACAACATTCAAGCCGAGAAACGCGATGAGCGACACGAAAAACGCTTTCGCGACGGTCTCCGCCGGAATGCGTCGTTTGAACAATTCCGGGTCGCTCCCTCCGCGAACGGTCGCCCAGAGCGCTGCGATGGTAATGCTGAACGTTGTGGTCTTTACACCGCCGCCGGTGCTTCCGGGTGAGGCGCCGATGAACATGAGGGCCATCGTGACGAAGAGAGCCGCCTTCGTCATGGCGCCGTTGTCCATCGTGTTGAAGCCAGCCGTGCGCGCGGTGACCGATTGGAACCACGCGGCGAGCACACGCTCGCCGACCGGCCACCCTGCTCCGAAGGTGCGCGGGTTGGTCCATTCGAGCGCGAGAATGGCAGTCGTGCCGCCGACGAGCAGCGCGCACGTCGCAGAGAGCACGAGTTTGGTGTGCAGCGACAAGGCGATCTTTCGCAGCCTGATATTTGTCAGCTCGGACAGCACGAAGAATCCGAGACCGCCGGCGATGATGAGACCGCTGATGACGGCATTCACCGTGAGATCACCGCGCCAGCGGATCAGGTTGTCGCTCCAAAGCGCGAACCCTGCGTTGTTGAACGCTGACACGGCGTGAAAGAGCCCGTACCACGCAGCCTTCGCGCCAAACTGTGGCCACCAGTGCAGCGTCAGCAGAAAGGCGCCGGTGAGCTCGAAGACGAGCGTCAACTTCAGGACGTTGATCGCAAACCGGATGAGCCCCTCGAGATCCTGCAGATTCAGTGCTTCCTGCAGCGTCAGCCGCTCCTGCAGCGTCACGGTGCGGCCGAGGAGCGATGCGAGCACCGTTGAAATCGTCATGTAGCCGAGCCCGCCAAACTGAATCAGCAGGAGTATTACAAGGTGACCGAACGTGGAGAAATCGTTCGGTGTATCGACGACGATCAGACCGGTGACACAGACGGCGGAGGTTGACGTGAAGAGCGCATTGAGAACACCGACTGTCCTGCCTGGAGCCTTCGCCATGGGCAGCGTCAACAACAGGGTTCCTGTGAGAATCAGGCCTGCGATGGATGCCGCCAGCAGTTGCGGCGGAGACAAGGTTCGACCTGGGCGCGGCATCCGCTGATAACGATCGGTGGCCCGTGCCACCAGCCTCGCGATTGTGACATAAATCTGTTGTGACCAATCGCAGACGCGCCGTGACGTTCGACGCGCCCGATCCGTATGCAAGCGGCAGATTCCCCTTCTCTCCGCAGACGCATGCCGCCGGCCAGCGCCTGCTCTTCGACTTGTCGACTGTGCTGATGATCCTGGACTGCCGTCCAGGAGATCGCGTGCTCGATATCGGCGCCGGCGCCGGGTTTTCCTCGGAAATGCTCGCGCGCTTTGGCTACGACGTCGTTGCCGTGGATCCCGACCATCGGATGCTGTCGTGCAATCGTCATCGTGTGTCGTTCGATCCGACGCGAATCGATGGACGCGTGCACGTCGTCCAGGGCACGGCCGAGGATCTGCCATGTGCCGACCAGTCGTTCGACGGGATCATCGGGCTGAACGTGATGCACCACGTGCCGGATCTGCCCCGTGCGGTGAAAGAGCTCGCGCGCGTGCTGCGCCCGGGCTGCCACGCCGCGTTCTCCGAACCCGGACTCGAGCATCTGGAGACGCTCGAAACGAAGCGTGCCGTTCAGGAGCACGGCGAGGGGGATCGTCCCTTCGACTACATCGACTTTGCGGCCCTCGCGGAGATGAACGGATTTTCAAGCGCCTTCGTGCCGGCAACACTGCATCCGATGTTGACCTTGTTTCCGGTCAGAGAGATCGATCTCTTCGCAAGCGGCGAACACCCCGAGCCGCTGCTCACCGCACGGGGCGTTGCTCACGCGCTGCGACACCAACATCCCTTTGTCGTGTTGATTCGAGAAGGACAGCGCGCGCAGACGTCACGATATTTCAGCACGCTGCAGGCAGACATCGAGATCGAGCACGCGCCCATCGAGGCACGCGCCGGCGAGACGATCACTGTGCGGGTGCGCGCGCGTAACAGCGGCAATGCCATCTGGTTGGCCCACGAATCGCCGCTCGGCGGGTTTGTCACCTTCGGCTGCAAGATCCTGTCGAGCGATGGACGGCTGCTCGACGATCGACAGGGCAGAACCGCGCTGGACGAAGATGTGCCGCCCGGCAGCGAAGTCGTCGCTGAAATGGAGATCGAGCTGCTGCCAGACCTCGAGCCCGGCGTCTACAAACTCGGCTTCGATATGGTCGACGAATTCGTCTGTTGGTTTTCCGATCTCAGGCCCGAGGGTCTCGTGACGCGACGATTGATCGTCGGCCCGCCGCGATCCGGCGCAGAGAACACGCAGAACGGGCGCAGCGATTAAGAACCGAGTGGCGACATCTGTGTTCTATCTGCGTTTATCTGCGGCCCATCTGCGTCAATCGGTGGCCCATCTGCGTCCATCGATGGCTTACCCGCGCTTGCCCGCGTTGCAGCGCGGATACACCGTCATGCCTTTCATCGTGACTGCGGGAGAGCTTTTGCCAGGCCGGCACGAGAAACGAGCCTGGTTGCTGGTGTAGTCGCTTTGGGTCCAGGCGGCGATTCCGCCGAGGAGCATCACAGCCAGCAGAACGCTGAGCGAGTATTCGCCGAATTTCATACGAAGCTCCCTGGTCACCTATGTGACGGTTGTTAGGAGCAGAAGGTTTGGATCGTCCCAGACGCGAAGCTTCAGCAAGCGCGGTTCCGCGGTCGCGCTGCCTGCAAGACGCCGAGTTGCCGCGGCGGTGGCGAATGGTGGTGCGAACGTGTCCGCGCGTGGGACGACCCATGTAGCTGTGCGCGACGATGCGCGTAGAATCGCGCGATGCATCTTCAAGGCAAAGTCGCGCTGCTGACGGGTGTCAAGCGCATTGGCGGCGTCGTCGCCGAAGCGCTCGCGGAGGCGGGATGCGACGTCGCGCTGGTTTTCAATCGCTCGGCAACGGAGGCCGAAAGGACGGCCGCGCGTATTCGCGAGACAGGCCGCCGCGCGATTCTCCTCCAGGCCAATCTCGCGGATCCGAACGACTGCCACAGCGTCGTCGACGACACGCTGGACCAACTGGGTCGCGTCGATGTGTTCGTGGCAATGGCCGGGCTTTATACGGGGACGCCCTTCGAGAAGTTATCTCTCGGCGTCTGGAATGAGCAGATGGACGTCGAGCTGCGCTCGGCCTTTTTGTGCGCGCACGCGGCGGTCCCTTCCATGAAGCAAAACGGCGCTGGCCGGATCATCCTGTTCAGCGACTGGTTGCCGGCAAGCGAGCGGCCGCGGTATGCGGGGTATCTCACCTACTACGTCGCGAAGGCGGGACTGAAGGCGCTGGCGGAAGCCATGGCCCTCGAGCTGGCCGAGGACAACATCACAGTCAACGCGATTGCACCCGGTCCCATACTCGCCGCGCCGGAGACGACGCAGAAAGAGCTCGAAGCGGTGGCCGAAAGCACGCCCCTCGGACGATGGGGAGGTGAAGGCGAGATTTCGAAAGCGGTGTTGTTTCTCTGCGAGAGCGATTTCATCACCGGCGAAACAATTCGCGTCGACGGCGGCAGGCATGTTCGATAACCGCACGATCTGCAAACCCACAGCGACTCCGAGGCACAGAGAAGTACTTTGTACGAGCTCTCTTACCAAAGAATCTCTGAGTCTCGGTGGCTCTGTGGCTTCGTCCGCTGCCGGCCGTAGACTGTCGACTGTAGACTGACTGCGAAGGAGCCCTATGAAGACCTTCTGGGATGCTGCGGCGCGCGAGGAGATCTGTGGTCGTGTCGATCGCCTCAGAGCTGACTCGGCCCCGCAGTGGGGCAAGTTCAATGCGGCCGGCATGCTGGCGCATCTGAACGACGCCATGCGAATGGCCACCGGCGACCTCCCGGTCGAACCCAAAGCCACGCCGTTTCGCTATTGGCCGATCAAGCAATTGATTATTTATGTCGTGCCCTTTCCGCAGGGCGCGCCGACCGCACCGGAGCTCCTCGCGCGAACCGACGCAGCCCGATTCGAGGACGAAAAGGGAGCGTTTCGAAAGGTTGTGGATCAGCTTGTGGCAAAGGCTGCAGGCGACACCTGGCCCGAGCACCCCGCGTTCGGACGTCTGACACATCGGGCCTGGGGCGTGCTCGAATACAAGCACGCCGACCATCATCTTCGGCAGTTTGGCGTGTGACGGCGATCGAGGTTTTGTTGAGTTTTTTGACCAGTTCTTGCTGTTAGAGACATAAAAATACATCCTCCGGACCGTTGTCGCGTCGCCTCGAAAGTTATACTCGTCCTCTTGTAACAATTAAGAGAAAGGCGAGATCCACATATGACTTGGATGGGGAGATTGGCGTTTTCGCTGACGGCGATCGCGCTCCTGGCGGCGCTAGCCGCGCCCGCGTACGCACAGCAACAAACGGGCGCAATCACAGGACGAGCCACTGACGCGAGCGGCGGCGCGCTGCCAGGGGTCACAGTGTCGATTACGAGCCCGCAGATGATCGGCGGC
>DASPWV010000719.1:0-2374 GCA_035637635.1 Vicinamibacterales bacterium
GGCTTTGCGTTCCTCGGCACGACGGTCATGGCGCTAGGCATCGGTGCGAACACGGCAGTCTTCAGCGTCGTCAACGCAGTCCTGCTGAAGCCGCTCCGTTATCAGGATCCGGATCGCATCGTCATGCTGTCCACGTCTGTCGCAGGCCGCGAAGCGGGACCTATCCGCGGCCAGATTGCTGACGCCGACTTCCCGGACTGGCGAAACCAGGCGACTTCCTTTGAGGCTATCGCGTACTTCTGGGCGCGAGCGGATGCGGTCATGCTCGGGGAGCAGGCCGAGTACGCGCGCGCCGGCCGGGTGTCAGGCGATTTCTTTCGCGTGTTCGCGGTGCAGCCGATTGCGGGCCGGCTGTTCGGTGCCGAGGAGATCAGGCCTGGCCCAGCGAATACCGCGATTGTCAGCGAGACGTTTGGGCAGAGTCACTTTGGCGGAAGTCGTGAGGCGATCGGCCGAACCATACGCGTCCGTAACAGATCGTTCTCGATCATCGGCGTCGTCCCCGCTGGTTTCAGCTTTCCAGAGGGCACGGAGATCTGGATTCCCATCCCTCTTCCAGATGTGGCGAATCCTCTAAACCGGGGTGGCAACAACTTCCGGGCTGTCGCACGCCTCAAGGGCGGCGTGAGGTTGGAGCACGCGCAGTCGGAGATGGCAACCGTCGCCGGGCGGCTCGAACAGCAGTATCCCGATACCAACACGGGAAGACACGTCGTCGTGACGCGGCTGCGCGACCAGATAGTCGGGGATGTCCGTGTGATGCTGTACGTTTTGCTGGTCGCAGTGGTTCTCGTCCTGCTCATCGCGTGCACCAATCTGGCGACGCTGCTTCTCGCTCGGGCAACTGCGCGCGCGAAGGAGATTAACGTCCGCGCGGCGCTTGGCGCCAGCCGCGGACGCATCGTGCGTCAAATGCTCGTGGAAGGACTGGTGCAGGGAATGGCCGCCGGCGCAGTGGGATTAGGCCTCGCCTTCGGCGGGCTGAAGACGCTGGTCGCGTTCATCCCGGGCAATGTGCCGCGGCTTGATGAAGTCGCGATCGACCAGCGGGTACTCCTGTTCACGCTGCTGGTGTCCATCATCTCGAGCGTGCTTCTCGCCCTCGCGCCGGCGTTTCAGGCGTCGCAAGTTGAACTTGAAGGTGGCCTGCGGCAAGGTGGAACGCGATCCGTCGCTGCAGGTGGAACGCGTCGCATGCGCGAAGGGCTTCTCGTCCTGCAACTCGCGATGGCCGTCGTCCTCCTCGCCGCCGGCGGTCTGCTCATGAGAAGCTTCATCGCCCTTCAGAAGGTCCCGCTGGGTTTTCAGCCGGAACGCGTACTAGTCGTCGACGCCACGGTGGCGACGCCGGACCCCCGACAGGGCGCGACGCTGTTTTTTCGAGATCTTCTGGCAGCGATGTCCAAGGTGCCCGGCGTCGTAGCCGCCGGAGCCACGATGGCGCCGCCCGGACGTGTCGACTCGACCGGCGCCCATTGGATCGATCACGTACCGCAGCCCAGCGAGATGAGGACCGGATCGAGCAATGTCAACTCGATCATCGCGCCAGGAACGTTTGCCGCGCTGGGCATCCCACTCGTGCGCGGCCGCGACTTCGACAACCGCGACGTCCGGGATGCGCCGATGACGGCGATCGTCAACGAAACACTTGCTCGTCGAGCGCTTCCCGGCCAGGACGTGATCGGTCATAAGATCGTCTGCGCCTTCGATAACCTCGAGCCGATGACCATTGTCGCTGTTGTGGGCGACGTGCGGCAGTCTCGTCCGGCCGACGAGTCGCGGCCGGAGTGCTACATGCCGTATCTGCAGCACTTCTACAACGGCGCGACGCTAAGTATTGTGATACGGACCGCGACCGATCCGATGTCGCTCGCTGAAACGGTGAGGCGCAAAGCACAGGAACTGGCGCCGGGGGTTCCTGTGCGATTCACGACACTTGATGCCCTGACCGCGCAAAACGTTGCCCAGCCTCGATTCCGCGCGCTCCTCATCGGTGAATTCGCCGCAGTCGCGCTTCTGCTTGCTCTGGTGGGCGTCTTTGGCGTCACGGCTTACGTGGTGAGTCAGCGAACGGCAGAAATCGGATTACGAGTCGCGCTTGGAGCGACCCCGGGCCAGATTCTTTCGCTGTTGTTGGGACGAGGGGTCGCAGTGATCGGGGTCGGGCTCGCCGTGGGGTTGTTGGGTACTGCTCTCACCACACGTTATCTCGCGAGCCTGCTCTTCGAGATCAAGCCGACCGATCCCGTGACGTACGTGGCCGTTGCTGCGCTCTTGGCGACGACGTCGCTTATCGCCTTGTACGTGCCGGCCTCTCGCGCTACCCGGGTGGATCCGCTCGTCGCGCTTCGTTGCGAATAAGCAGCTTGGCACT
>DASPWV010000720.1:0-9631 GCA_035637635.1 Vicinamibacterales bacterium
TTCCTTGTACGCTCGCTCGTAAAAGGCCAGCGTGCCGGCCTTGGCGCGCTCGAGCTCGTCGCGGCTGAAGCCGAACTTCTGCATCCGCCGCGCCTCGAGCACGAGCGCGTCGAGGCCGGTTGCCAATCGGCCTTCTTGCACGCTCGATTCGAGCTCGAACACTTCGACGGCTCGACCGAGGCTCGAGCTGCCCGCCTGCGCCGATAGAAATGGCGCGTTTGGACGGCGGGCGATCTCGCGCAGGCGCAGGTTCAACATCTGCGCGACGAGCTGTTGAATGAGCGAGCGGCGGTAGTCACCAACGGTACGCTCGATTTCAACCGGGCGTTTGTAGGCAATCGACACGCTCCAGCCCTGCGCCTCCGGATCCGCCGCAACGCTGTATCGCGTTTCCTTGTTGGCCGGTACTGCACGGTCGATTGTCTCGATCGGCGTTTTCACCCCGGGGATGGTGCCGAAACGCTTCTCCACGAGCTGCTGCGCTTCATTGGGATCGATGTCGCCCACGACGATGACCGCCATCTGGTCGGGGCGATACCACTTGCGATAGAAATCGAGGATGCGCTGACGTGAGGCTGTCTTGATCACATCGGGCAGCCCGATTGGCAGTCGCTCGGCATAGCGCGACCCCGCAAAGATCACCGGCAGCTGCTTGTCCGTGATGCGCGAGCCCGCCCCGAGCCTTCCACGCCACTCTTCGATGACGACGCCGCGTTCTTTGTCGATTTCCTGCTGGAGCAGGGACATGCCGGCGGCGAAATCGTGCAGCGCGAGCGTGCCGCGATCGACGTAGCCGGGCCGGTCCGTCGGGACGTCGAGCATATAGACCGTCTCGTCGAATGAGGTGTACGCGTTTACGTGCGGACCGAAACGCGACCCGATCGATTCCAGAAACGCGACGAGCTCGCCGGGTTTGAAATTTTCGGTCCCGTTGAACGCCATGTGCTCCAGCAAGTGCGCGAGACCGCGCTGATCGTTCTCTTCCTGCAACGACCCGGCGTTCACTGCCAGTCGCAGCGAGACGCGGTCCGCGGGCAACGGATTGCGGCGGATGTAATAGCGCATCCCGTTCGCAAGTTGACCGGTGCGCACGGCAGAATCGACCGGCAGCGGCTGAGTGAGCGACAACGCCGGCTGCGCGGCAGGTTGTGGCGGCGTCGTAGCCTGTGCCGCGAGGTGAACCGCCAGCGCTGTGGCAGCCAATCCAATGGCGAGGCCCGCATGTCGTCTGTGTCGCATCATCTCAATACCTTTTACCATTGTGCCTTATGCAATTGACGATTACTCGCCTGCGTGCCGATATTCCAATGCCCGCCTATGCGTCTGCAGGTGCTGCGGGCTTCGATCTCGCGGCCGCGGAGGACGTGGATGTACCCGCTCATCAGATTCGTCTCGTAGGGACGGGACTGGTGATCAAAGTTCCGGACGGCCATTTTCTTGCGATCATCGCGCGAAGCAGCACGCCGCTGCGGCGCGGTCTTATCATCCCGAACGCGGTCGGCGTCATTGATTCGGACTACTGCGGCGCAACCGATGAAGTGAAGATTCAGGTGCTGAATGTGACCGACGCGTCTGTCACCGTGCGCCGCGGCGATCGTCTGGCGCAGGGAATCGTCTTCGCCGCTCCGCGCGTGGAGTGGGAGGAGGGCGCAGCCGCTGACACCAGTCGCGGAGGCTTCGGCAGCACCGGGTAGCCGCACAATGCCCGCTGGTTACAAGCGCATTCTCCATATCGACATGGACGCGTTCTATGCGTCCGTCGAGCAGCGTGACAACCCGACGCTGCGCGGGAAACCTGTCGCGGTGGGCGGAGATCCGACCAAACGCGGCGTGGTTGCGGCTGCGAGCTACGAAGCGCGGAGCTACGGCGTCCGTTCCGCACTCCCGATGTCGCGAGCCGTCCGTCTCTGTCCCGCCCTCATCATCGTCCGGCCGGACTTTCAGAAGTATCGAACGGTATCCCAGCAGGTCTTCGACATCTATCGCCGGGTGACGCCGCTCGTCGAGCCGCTGTCGCTTGACGAAGCGTATCTGGACGTGACCGAGAACAGTTGGAACGAGCCGCTGGGTGTGAACGTGGCGAAGCGAATCAAACAGGAGATCCGCGACACCACCGGGCTCACCGCATCTGCCGGCGTCGCGCCCAACAAATTTCTCGCGAAGATCGCATCCGGCTGGCAAAAGCCGGATGGACTGACGGTCATCGCACCGGAGCGCATCGAAGGCTTCCTGCAAGGTCTGCCGGTAGATGCGTTATGGGGAGTCGGACCGAAAACAGCTGAGCGCCTGCGTCAGCATGGAATCGCGAAGCTGGTGGACGTGCGCATGCGGTCGCTCGAGGAGTTGCAGACGATCGTCAGCAGCTCCGCCGAGTGGCTGCGCGATCTCGCGAACGGTATCGATCCGAGACCGGTCAATCCCAATGAAGAGCGCAAGTCTGTCGGATCTGAATGCACCTATGAAACCGACCTGACAGACATCACGCGAATCCGCACGGAAATCGAGGAAATGGCGCGAGACGCTTCTGCGTGGTTGATAAGAAACGGGATGTTCGCCCGAACCGTCGTGGTCAAGGTCAGGTATCACGATTTCACCACCATCACGCGTAGCCAGAGCGATTCCAAGCCCACGCGAGACGCAGACGCGCTCGCGAGGCGTGCGGTGACGTTGCTGGACAAGACTGAGGCAGGCCGAAGGCCGGTCAGATTGTTGGGCGTGAGCGTACACAATCTCGAGGAGTCGGACGCGATCGCGCAGCCAAAGCGATCACACGGGCCAGCAGACGATATGCCGCGGCTACCGCTCGACTGACATGTCGTAAACGCGAAGCTCCACGCCGCCAGATGACGTGCGCGCGGCTCTGACGAAGAACGTGACCAGGCGGAAGAGCTCGCGCACGTTGCAGCGCCGCCCTTCGCGGCATTTACCGCTTCTCGACCCTCACCTGTTTCAACTCGACGCGCTCGATAGGGGTCTCGCCATTGACCGGCACAGCCTCGACCTTCTTGACAACCTCAATGCCGTCCACGACCCGGCCAAACGCCGTGTACTTGTTATCGAGCATCTGCGCACGCGCGGTGACGATGAAGAATGACGTGCTTGCGGTGTCCGGTTCCGCCAATCGCGCCATTGAAACAGTGCCGAGGTCGTGCGGCTGATCGTTGAACTCCGCCTTCAGATCCCTGACGTGCTTCTGCTGCGTCTCGGTGAGCGCCTCGCGGCGCGTGGGCAGGTGCCCCGTCTGAATGACAAAACCCTTCACGACTCGATGCCAGCTGGTGCCGTCGTACACGCCGGCCGACGCGAGCCGCAGGAAATTGCGCACGTGCTCGGGCGCCTTCTCCGGAGTGAACTCGATGGTGATGTCTCCCATCGAGGTTTCCAGCACCGCGCGATATCGCGCCAGGTCTGCAACGGTTTCCGTTGAGAACGGCTCCGCGGTCGGCGCAGGTTTGTCCCGAATGGTCACGCGTTTCATTTCGAACCGCGCGAGCGGCGCGCCCTTTTCGTCCGCCGGCGCTTCCGAGATCTTCTGCGCGACGAGCATGCCTTCAGCAACGCGGGCGAACACGGTGTACTGCCCGTCGAGCGACGGCTGGTCGATGATGCAGATGAAAAACTGTGTTCCCGCGCTGTCCGGTCGATTCGACGCGAGTACGGCGGAGACCGCGCCGCGTGTGTGCTTCTCGGGATTCGGTTCCGCCTTCAGCAGATTGAGACCACCCGTGCCGTATCGGTCCTTTGCAGCCGGATCCTTCGAGAGCGGGTCGCCGCCCTGAATGATGCCTTGCCGTACGACGCGATGAAAGATTGTGCCGTCGTAGCCGCCCTCTCGCGCCGTTTTGACGAAGAGGCCGACGTGATTGGGCGCCCGGTCGGGCAGCAGGTCGATCACAATCGTTCCGGCACTCGTCTCAATCACTGCCTGTTTGTTTCGCAACTCCTCAATCGCATACGGGTTCTCGAACAACACCGGGAGAGCGGCCGGCGCCGCGCGCGGCGCGGGCTTCTGTGCAGGACCCTGCGCGAGCCATGTTGAGAAGAGCGCAGTGGTCATCACCAGAACCTTCGCAATCATTGGCCGATTGTAACGCGCGCGTTGGTCCCACCACTCGCGTCTGCAATCTCGCGCGCGACGCGAACCGTTGGTTCGCTCGGGCCGTCTACTGCACCCGAGGGTGAGGAACTTGTGTTGAACGGCCGTCAAAGGTCCGAGCGACCGAAAACGATGGTGGTGCGGCTGCAGGCAGGAGACCACGATGAAACTGACAATCCTGCTCACCCTGTTTGTGCTTGGCTCCCCTTCATGGCAGTTGGAGGCCGCCGAACGCCGCCCCGCAGCATCGCCGCCTTCGGCGGCTCCAGACGCTTCCCCGCCGTCCACGTCTTTCGTCGTCGATCGAACCGGCCCGCGCGTCCGCACCGCTGATACGCGCGTCGCACGCGTGCTCGCATCCGGAATCGCAAGGTCCGCCACGTTTCGCGACGTTCTGAGCCGCGTCGAGAAACTCGACGTCATCGCCTATGTGGAACTGGATCCTGGCATTCGCGACCGGCTGTCGGGCGCGGTGCGTTGGGTGGCTGCGACCAGCACGTTCCGCTACGTCCGCATCGTCTTGAACCCTTCGCTTCCGCACGCACAGCTCGTGGCGACGCTGGCGCACGAACTGCAACATGTCAGTGAGATCGGCAATGAACCATCCGTGGTCGACCCGCGGTCCCTCTCGAGCTTCTACGGTCGTGTAGGCACTGAGCACGGATTTCACTCGGAAGAGTGGGAGACGAAGCTCGCGCAGGATACCGGATACATCGTCATTCGCGAGCTCGCCAGCAATCGGGCTGACGCGCGCGGTTTCTGAAAGAGATTCGCGGTTCGACGTTCGAACCTCCAGGTTCGAGGGGCGAGGGTCTGCCAGCTTCGAGGTTCCGGAGTAGGCAGGCGAGGTTCCTGCTATGCTGGCGATGGGATTACACGGACCTTTTCATCTGTGTGATCCACTTGCCAGCGAATGTACGAGGAGTACTACGGCTTCACACACACGCCCTTCAGCCTCACACCCGATCCTCGGTTTCTCTATCGGAGCGAGTCGCACGACGTGGCGCTGCGGCAGGTCATGCAGGCGATTCGCCGCAAAGAAGGCTTCATTGTTCTGACCGGGGACATTGGCACCGGCAAGACGACGCTGTGCCGGACACTTCTCGAGCAGTTCGATTCGACGACGTTCGCTGCGCTGATTCTGAATCCATTTGTCACGGTAGAGGAGCTGATTCGAGAACTACTCGTGAGCTTCGGTGTCGCCTCCAAGGAGGCGCTCCGCACCGGCGGGCTTGCAACCGCCAGCAAGCACGTCCTCGTCCGCACGCTGCACGATTTCCTCCTTTCACTTGCTCCGCTTCGGGCGAGCGCCGTCGTCATCGTCGACGAGGCACAGCATCTGTCCACCGACGTCCTTGAAGAGATCCGCATTCTGTCGAATCTCGAAACGAACGAACAAAAGCTGCTGCAGATTGTTCTCGTCGGACAGTTGAATCTCCTCGATGTGCTGCATGACGCGAAGCTGCGGCAGCTCGATCAGCGCATTACACTTCGTTCCTCCCTCCGGGCCCTGACGCGCGCAGAAGTCGAAGCGTACATCTCGCATCGATTGTCGGTGGCTCGCGGTTCACAAACGGTGAGATTCACTTCGAGAGCGGTGGACCGCGTGCATGCCGTCTCGAGTGGAATTCCCCGCGTCATCAACCTGACCTGCGATCGCGCGCTGATGGCGGCGGCCGAGGCAAACACGAGCGATATCGGCGAGACGCTGGTGATGGACGCGGTGAAAACCCTAGGGCTTGCGCCGCCACCAGATCCCGAGAAGCCGCGGCGTGGCACCTGGCAGTCGCTTCTTCACGCGCGGCATTCCGCACTCGCCACTCGGCCCTTTTCCATGAATCTCGTGTGGGTTGCTGCGGTGCTGGTGGGGCTTCTGGTCATCGCAGCGCTCGTTTATGGTTTCGTCGTCCGATCGAGTGGAAATGAGCGGGATCAGGGCTCAATTGTTCCCCCGGCGGGGCAGGCTCCGTCGCTCCGCACTCCGGCACCCGCGGTAGCGCCCGAGCCACCAGCCGCAGGAGCATTGACATCGGAGCCCCGAGGCAGCGGCCGTTTCACCGTGTTCATCGCTGCGTTTGATGCTCCACGAGACGCCGCGCGCGCCGAGGCCACGCTGCGCGCTCGAGCTCTCCCTGTGTACGCTGTCGACCTGCGCGCAGCCGACGGCAACGTGAGTCGCCGCCTGTTCGTCGGCCGGTTTGCATCTGGCGCAGAAGCAGTTGCCGCTCAACAAAAGGTGGCAGCGCTCTTTCCAACCGCGCGTGTCGTCACGATGTGGCAAGAGAGAGAACAGTGACCGCCCCGAATAGGTTACGTTTGAGTAAAGAGGTTTTATGAAGACAGTCCGCGTTCTCCTCGCCAGTTCAATGTGCGTCGTTCTATGGACGATGGTGCACGCAGCGGCTGGCCGATCGATGACCATCGGTGATCTCATTACCGCCGTGCGCGTCAGCGAGCCGCAGCTCTCGCCCGATGGACGCGTCGTCGCGTACGTTCGCACGGTGACGAACGCCGACACCGGCAAGCGCAACGCCGATATCTGGGTCGTTCCTTCCGACGGGTCGGCGGCGCCCAAGTTGCTCATCGGCGGCGAGTCGTCGGAGCTGACGCCAACGCACGCGCCGGATGGAAAGCGGCTGGCCTTCATCTCCACTCGCAATGGCACTCCGCAGGTGTTCATCGCGTCGGCCGGTGGCACCGATGTGAAGCAGCTCACCAAGCTCGCAATGGGTGCACAGACACCGATGGTGCTCTCGCCAGACGGAACGCGCGTCGCATTTGTTTCAGATGTCTATCCAGAGTGCACGGACGAGGCCTGCAACGCACGCAGAGCAGAAGAGGCGGAAAAGAACCCGGTGAAGGCGCATCACATCAAGCGGCTCCTTTTCCGTCATTGGACCGATTGGCGCGAGGAGCTGCGGCATCATGTGTTCCTCACTGAAATCGAGAGCGGCCGAACCGTTGACATCACGCCCGGCGATTACGACTCTCCGCCGTTTTTCAACGAAGACAACGGCGTCTCATTCTCGCCTGACGGCAAGCAGATCGCGTTTGTGTCGAACCGCGAAGGCGGGGATGCCGAGTCGTGGACCACGAACCATGACGTGTGGGTCGTGCCGGTGACAGGCGGTGCGGCCAGGCGCGTCACCACAGTCAACAAGGCAGCCGACATGCAGCCCGTCTGGTCGCCTGATGGTCAGAAGATTGTGATGCGCAGCCAGCGCCGTGCAGGGTTCGAATCGGATCGCTGGTATCTCGACGTCGTGGACGTAGCAAGTGGTCAGAGACAGACGGTATTCGACTCACCCGATCTCTCGGTGGAGAGCTTCAAGTTCGCCCCGGACGGACGCGCCATTCTTTTCACGGCACAGGATCACGGTGTAGTCAACATCTATGCGGTCGCGTATCCGTCGGGCACTCCGCGTCTCGTGACGAAGGGCGGCGCCATCGCGGCCGTGGAAGTCGGACGCGATTTCGCGGTGATCGCGAAGAACACGCTGACCGCACCGACGGACTTGTTCCGGGTTGCACTCACTGGAGGCGACATCAAGCAGCTTACGCGCGAGAACGACAGTTGGCTGAAGGATGTGTCCTTCTCACCGACGGAGAGTCTCACCGTTCAAGGCGCGGCCGGCGCTCAGGTGCAGTACTGGCTGATCAAACCGCCGAACTTCGACGCGACGCGGAAATATCCCGTCGTCTTTCTCATTCATGGCGGCCCGCAGGGCGCATGGGAAGACGCGTGGTCGTTTCGCTGGAATCCAGAGCTGTGGGCTGCGCAAGGCTGGGTGGTTGCCGCGCCAAATCCACGCGGGTCGACCGGATTCGGACAGAAGTTCGTCGACGAGATCTCGCAGGACTGGGGCGGCAAGGTCATGGTCGACATCAACGCGACGGTGGATGCGGTCGCGAAGCTGCCATACGTCGACACGCAACGGATGGGGATTGCCGGCGCCAGTTACGGCGGATATGCGGTGAACTGGATCATCGGCCACACCAATCGCTTCAAAGCGGCGGTCAGTCACGACGGCGTTTACAACATCGAATCGATGATGGGCGCCACGGAAGAATTGTGGTTTCCAGAATGGGAGATGGGCGGAACGACCTGGTCAGCCGCGGCGCGCGAGAACATCGCGAAATGGTCGCCGCATCGTTTTGCACCGCAGATGAAGACGCCAACGCTCGTAATCACGAACGAGCTCGATTACCGCGTGCCGGTCGATCAGGGTATCCAGCTGTTCACGGCACTCCGCCGGCAGAACGTGCCGAGCGAGATGCTCATTTTTCCGGACGAAGGCCATTGGGTCCTGAAAGCCCTCAACAGCAAGTACTGGCACGAACAGGTGTTTGGCTGGATGAAGCGCTGGCTGGAAGCGACGCCGGCGACGACCAGGAACAACGAAGTAAGCCGCAACAGCGCAACGTACCCCCCACCGAGACTCCGAGACGCAGAGAGAATCTTGTACGACATCTCTGAAAAGGCAATTCTCTGAGACTCTGGGCCTCTGTGGCCCGTACGTGGACGCGTGAGTGGATAAGGCGAACAACTACGAAGGCGAGACGACGCGGTTTAGTCGCGGCCGCGATCTTTGTAAAGCTGCTTCATCGCTTTCTGAGTTGTCTTGCCCCGCCGCTTCTCGTCGATCTGCGCGCGGACGTCCTTTCGCGCCTCGAGCGCACGCACCTCGTCCTGCAATTTGTGGAAGCTGGCGAGCCGGTCTGCGGGGAGCCGACCCTCCTCCACCGCGCTCTTGACGGCACAGCGCGGCTCCTCGCGATGCTGGCAATCGGTAAAGTGACAGCCGGCCGCCAGCTCGCTGATATCTTCGAAGCTTTCGCTGGCCGTTTCGGCCACCCACAATTGCAACTCGCGCATGCCCGGCGTATCGATGAGGAGACCTCTGCCGGGGAGGACGATCAATTGCCGGTGGCGCGTCGTGTGCCGGCCGCGCGAGTCGCTCTCGCGAACCTCGTTCGTCTCGAGCAGCTCCGATCCCACGAGCGCGTTGATCAACGTGGACTTGCCTACGCCCGACGATCCCAGGAGCGCACCGGTCCGTCCCGGTCCAAGATAGTGCTCGACGATGTCAACGCCGGCCGGCATCCCGACGGTGCGTTTCGGCTTTGCGCTGATGGCATGCACGGGAGCGCCCTGCGCAACGGCTGATATCTCCGCGATCCTCGAAACCAGATCGTCTGCCAGGTCCGCCTTGTTGAGGAGAACGACGGGCGTTGCGCCGCTCTCGTACGACATCAGGAGATACCGTTCGAGTCGACGCGGGTTGTAGTCGTAATCGAGGCCCATCACCAGGAACACCGTATCGATGTTCGCCGCAACCACCTGCTCTTCGGTGAGCTCGCCGGCAACTTTCCGCGAAAACTTGCTGCGCCGGGGAAGGATGGCTTCGATCGTGCCGCTCGCATCGCCCGGCCGCTTTCGCAGCGCGACCCAATCACCCACCGCTGCAAGCTGGTGGCGACCGACGGCGCGATGCAGCATTCGGCCGGTCTGCTGCGCGTTGATGTCGCCGTCTG
>DASPWV010000721.1:0-1511 GCA_035637635.1 Vicinamibacterales bacterium
AGAACGAAGAACGAAGAACGAAGAACGAAGAACGAAGTGCCAAGTGCCAAGTGCCCAGTGGCTGTTAAGGCGGAAGAATACGCCGGCGCTCGAACGCCGCCATGGCGGCACGTGCCGCCGCGAGCTGCTCCACACCGCCGCGTTCGCGCGACACGGCGCTCGCAAAGACGTACCGATTCTTCGCGACATTCAGCGCGCCAACGAGCCAGCTCACACTCTCCATCTGCGTTGTCGTCGCTCCGGTCTTCGAGTTGAGCACTGCGTCCCGAGGCCATGATGTGGAGAGCCGATGCACGCCGCGCGCGTTCTGCACCGTGCCTGGCTGTTGCGTCAGCGCGTCTTCCACCAATTGTTCGAATGTATTTTGAAAGGGAAGCGTGCGGTCGTAGAACTGACGGAGAAAGTCGACCTGCTCTTCAGGCGAGATGCGCAACGTGCCGTTGAGCCAGTACTGGGTCACCTCACCGGACGTATCGGCATTCCCGTAGTGGAGACGCTCCAGCCATCCATGCATGCGCTCTGCGCCAATCAGACCGCCATTTGGTCCCAGCGAGCAAGTCGTAAATGACGACGCAGTGGTGTTCGGCTGACGGCGCTGTCCGCGCGAGGACAAGGCCGAAAAGCAACATCATTCCGTTCATCAGGTTCACATTGTGCATGGGCCGATGCCGTTCACTGCTGTGTTAACATCGCCGCCGATTCGATGCTCCCACGCCTTGAATCCCAGGGTATGCGACGTGTTAGCTTCTTCGCGACCTGGATCCAAGCATCGGGACGTTTGCTCGTCGCACTCACACGTTTGGACCGGCGTTTGCGGAACGCGCTGCGGGTTTCGGCAGGCGCCGGTGCGACGCGATTTGTACGCGAGCCGGTCGGGGACTGCGCGCGATCAGTAGAAGACGATCTTGTCGCCGTCGAGCCAATCAGGCGGCGTGTGCGGCCCGCGAGCTTTTAGGATGCGAGGAGAGAATCAGACGAAGTCTTGTGAGACTTCTCGCCGCTTCTGCCATCAATTCGTCGCTTCGAATTCTCGTTTCTTTTGAAATTTGGAGCCGGCGACCCGACTTGAACGGGTGACCTGCTGATTACGAATCAGCTGCTCTACCAACTGAGCTACGCCGGCAACATCAGGAAACGTGCGAGAGCGCGGAACAAATTATTCTAGCAAACGTGGTCAGCACCCACAAACATCGGATTGCCACGCGCGGCCAGGGCGATGCACACGATGTCACGCAAGTTGTTGCCGACGCCGTTCGCGAATCCGGCCTCCGCGCCGGGACCGCCACGATTTTCGTCGCCGGATCGACGGCTGGTGTCACCACGATCGAGTTCGAGCCCGGAGCCATTGCCGATCTCAACGCCGTGTTCGAGCGACTCGCCCCGCGCGACGGCGAGTATCGCCATCATCTGCGCTGGGGCGACGACAACGGCTCGAGCCATGTCCGCGCCGCCTTGCTCGGCCCTTCCATCACTGTTCCATTCAAAGAAGGCGAGTTGCTGCTTGGAACCTG
>DASPWV010000722.1:0-5535 GCA_035637635.1 Vicinamibacterales bacterium
TGGCCGCACGCGCGTTCGCCAGCTCGCGGAAATTCGTATACGCGCCGGCGGACACGAACGGCTCCGCGTAGGTCTGGATCGACAGGGTCGGCGTCAACGTGTAGTTCACGCGAAACGTAAACGCCGCCGTCCGCTGCTTCAGGCGGCCGAACACGTAATGCGTCGCGACGTCCTCGTCGACGTTCGTCACCCACTGTGCATCGTCGTCGTTGATGTTGTACCGGAATCCGGTCGACGCTGACACCGCGGAGGTCGGCCGCCAGGTGACGCTGGGCGCGATGCTGTGGCGCACGGTCCCGTGGCGATCTTTTTCGTGATAGCCGCTGTAGTTCAACGAGATCACCTTCCGGCTGTCCGTTCCGGAGTAATACCAGACGCTGATGTTGCTGTTGCCAAGTACGGCTGGACCGCCTCGAGTGACACGATCGCGCAGCGGCGCGGCATTCAGATTCACGCCAAAGCCGCTCGTGTAGTAGTTCTTCCACGTCCAATGCATGTTGACGTTGGCGCCGCTGAATTGACGCTCCCCGCCAAAATTCCACCCGGCCCACTGATTCAGGTTCCAGATGTACGAGCGTGTGAACCGTCCCGGCACGTTGTCGCGCCACTGGAACCAGTTGCTCATCGTGCGCTCGTCGGCGCGGCGCTGAAACCCGAGGTCGTTCATGTCGAACCCGGGACTCTTGTAGCCGACGTAAGAATTGAACCGCGTCTTTTCACCGCCGATCTTTCCGAAGGAGATTGAGCCCGCATGCCCGGAGAGCACCGTCGCCACCGGATCGACTTCCACGTAGTCGGCATCGGGCCGCTGGAAGCTGTGCACGTTGTTCTCCTGAAGCCGTGTGATCGCGTCGACGTTCCCCTGCACACGACTGGCAGCCCACATGCCGCTGATGTTGAAACGACGCCCGAGGCGCCAGTCGTAATCGATGCCGCCGGTGTTGGCAGCGCTCGGCAGGAAGCTCACCGAATCGACCAGTTGCCGGTTGGTGGACGTGACCATGAAGCCGACGTTCGATTGATTCGCGAACTCACGCCGCGCTCGAACAACCGTGTACGCTGTCGTCGGCTCGACGACCTCGGAGCGCTGTAGTCCGACGCCGGCAATCCGCGCTTTCTCCTCTGCGGTGACCGCGGTCAACGTGCCGATGGAGAACTTCCCTAGTCGACCGGTCAGTTTTCCGGCGCCCACAATCGTCGCGGCGCTGGGCGCGGTGGAGTACTCGTCGTCACTGGTGGAGGCGGAACCCTGCGGCGCGCGGCCGATGCGGCGCGAATAGAACAGGCCTGTGCACTGTCCGTCGTTGCAGTCGATGTTGAATTGGAAGGTGCCGGAGCCTTCGACGAAAAATGGACGTCGTTCCTGAAAGAAGATTTCGAAGGCGTCCAGGTTGACGACAGCCGGGTCGGCCTCGACCTGGCCGAAGTCCGGATTGATTGCCGCTGTGAACGTCATGCCGGGACGAACGGCGTATTTGAGATCGAGGCCGGCCGAGCCACTCCGATCGGTGGTCTTGATCAGAAGATTCTCGCTCGCGGGCTGTGTGGAAACGCTCCCCAGCGTGTATGGCAACAGCTCGAGCTTCTTCGGCGCCCCAGTCATGCGCAGACCTCGCACCTCGCCAAACTGCGACACAAAGCCCGTGGCGTTACGCGAGAGCAGCGGCCATGACGACGTTTCAGCGAGGCGGCCGATCTCGCGGATCACGGCCAGGCCCACGGGGCCGCCGTCTGTGTTGTTGAAGCGCAACTGCGAAAAGGGAATGCGGAACTCGGCGGTCCAGCCCTGTGAATCGCGCGACACCTCGACATCCCACACGGCGTCCCAACTGTCGTCGCTGTTGCCATCGTTGAAATAGTAGCGATCGGTTTTCACTCCGGCTGGGTTGACACCGAACTCGTACGCCGAACGACGGTCGTAGAACGAATCGACGACGACTCGGATCCAATCCGACGGCGACCGCTGATCGCGACGGCTCAGAATGCCGACAATCTTCTCCGGTTCGGAATCGTGTGCGCGCACCGCGACGTAAAGTGCCTTGTCGTCGAAGACGAGGCGCGCGTCCGTCGTCTGACTCGGTGGCGCGCCTTCCGCGGGATCCCGTTGTACGAACTCGGTGATGCTCGCGGCCTGTTCCCAGACAGGCTCCGTGAGCTTGCCGTCGATCGTGATGGCTGTCGTAGTCGGAATCGCTTGCGCATCGACGGCGGGACGCGCCTTTTCGGCTGCCGCCGCGATGTCGACGCCGGCCGTTAACGCGACAAGGGCGAGCAGCGCGGCGGTGAGACTCTTCCTAAGCGCACTGTTTGAGCAGGCCGCGGCGCTTGGTGGCACGGACAAGTAGACGGAATTCGAAGGGCTTTGGTTGGTTTGCTTCGCAACCGCCGAGTCACTGTCCGATCCAGCTAACGAGGTGCTGTTCTTGCTGCTCAGTCGGGTTGGGCACGCGCTCCAGTCGCCAGGGACGGCCCGGATCTGCGCCAAGCGTCACGTCGATGCGCAGGATGCGATCGCGGCGAGCGACGAGCAGACCCACTTTGTCGCCGGGTTTGTACTGATCCACGCGTGCAGTCAGACCATCGGGACGAAGCCGCACATCATCTATCGCCAGAATTTCATCATCCACGTTGAGTCCAGCATCAAACACGGGCGTGCCGCGGCGGATCTGGGTCACGATGAGACGGCCCGAATCCACGCGCGTGGAGGCGCCGAGCCACGCTCGCGCGCTCTTTGTGTCCACCGGCCGAAAGCGCAAGCCAAACCAGTCGAGCGCTTCGCTGTAATCGAGCTCCTCGGTCGTTTCGACCACTTTGCGAAAAAACGGCCGGAGATCAACCGCCGCCGCGTCGCCCATGGTGGCGTAGAACTCGTCGAGGGTATATCCCTTCGCTCCCGCGTACGTGGAGTACGCGAGACGCATGGCGTCGTCGAGCGATTTGGCATCGTTCGTCGATTTTCGGATCTTCGCGTCCAGCAGGAACGCGATTAACGCGCCTTTAGGGTAGTAATTGATCGTGGTGTTCGCAGTGTTTTCGTCAGGACGATACTGCTTGATCCAGGTGTCGTACGACGCCATGCCGACGCCGGTAACGAGCCGGCCCGGCGTCGTTTGCACCGCCTCAATCTGGCCCGAGAGCGCGTCGAGATATTCATCGCGAGTCGAGAGCGCCGCGCGGCGGACAAGGACGTCGCCGTAGTAATCGGTGAAGCCTTCGGCAATCCAGAGCGCCTTTGTATGGACTTCGTTCTCGTAATCGAACGGCCCCAGCTCGATCGGCCGCAGCCGCTTCACGTTCCAGTTGTGGAAATACTCGTGTGCGACGAGACCAAGCCATCCGAGATATGCGTTGCGTGTCCGTGTCGTGAAGCGCCCCGTCATTCCAAGAAAACTATTGTTGTGTTCGAGGCCGCCTCCGGCCTCCGTAACCATGTTCAGAAAGTAGTAGTGCGGGTAATCGTAACGACCCATCACGTTGCCGGCCACTTCGACAATCCGGTGAAGGTCCGCTGCTCCCCGGTCGGCGTCGAAGAACGAGGGATCGCCTTCGAGCACGAGGAAGTGCCGTTTGGACGCAACCTGGAACTCGCGGACGACGGGATTTCCGATGATGATCGGACTATCGACAAGCGTGTCGAAGTCTTCCGCGCGATACGTATTGGACGGCGTCGCCACCGCGACGAGCGGTGTTGCGACCGCCTTCCAGTTCGGCGGCAGCTCGATATGCACCTCGTGCACGCGTGGCGTGCGGTCGACGAGCGTGAGGAACGTCGGCGCGCCGTTGAGCATCGCAAACGCTGCTTCGATCCAGTTGTTCCGCACGGTCATTTCGCGGCCGTACACCCGGTAAGTCACGACGATCGACGTGGCGCCGGTGCTTTCGACGCTCCACCGGTTCTTTCGCGTCTTCTGCACCGTGCGCAAGCGTCCATCGGCGCTTCGCGCTGACACGTTTTCCACATGACGCTCGTACTCGCGTACCAGGTAGGAGCCTGGTGTCCACACGGCCATGAACAGTTCGGTCTGCGCCCGGCCACTCGCGGGATAACTCGCCTCCACTTCGACGTAATGGCTATGCGGAGCGGGAAATCGCAGCGTGTAGCGAATCGGCGTCGGCACCTGCGCGTCGAGCGGGCCAATGTGGGTCATAAGGATTGTCGTAAGGCACACGGGCACTAGAACAGCAGTGCGGAACATAGAGGTATTGTAAGGGCGCATCTGAATGCGTTGGACTGATCACAAGACGATAGGCCTGCAGTACGCCATCACAGCGTCGTGTTTCCTGCTCGTCGGCTTCCTTCTGATGCTCGTCATGCGGTGGCAGCTCGCCTGGCCCACTTCGCCGCTGCCGCCGCTCCTCACCGGCGCCTTCGGCAATTATCTGGTGCCGCTGCAGATCGGCGCGCCGGATATGGCATTCCCGAAACGCGCGCTGACTCTCCGGAGAGGAAAGCGGGTCCACGAGAATCCATGGGATGCGACCACGCTTGAATGGCAGACTGCATCCCCGCCGCCGGCCGGAAACTTTGTCCAGCCACCACGTGTCTATCGCGGGGCATACGACTACAGCACTGAGCGCGACGGATGCGACAGCTCTCGAGCCGAGACGTCGTCCACTCCTTCACGCTCAACGAAATGCGCGTTCGACAGGACGCGGTGCCCGGAATGACAACGCGCACCTGGTTCACTCCGATTGTCGCGGGACATTGGGACATTGCCTGTTCGCAGCTCTGCGGGCTCGGCCACTATCGCATGCGCGGCGAGTACTCCGTGTTGCCGCAGGCAGCATGGGACGAGTGGCAGGCGTCCGAGTTGGCGCTGCTTGCTCGTCAACGCAGGTAGAATCCTGAAGACGACGGCAACAGCAGCTCTGCCGTCAGTCCCTCCCCTGATGAGCGCCGTGGCCACCTCTCGCATCCTCGTGCTGGACGACGACCCAGGTACCTGCCGGTTCATGCAGGAGCTGTTGAACCGGCCGGATCGTGAGGTGGAGGCAACAAGCGACCCCGAACAAGCGCTCGCGCGCGTTCGAGCAAAACCATTCGATCTCGTCATCACCGATCTGCGGCTCAACGCGCGACTCGACGGCATCGATGTCTTGCGCGGCGTTCGAGAGCACACACCGGGCACTCCCGTGATCATCGTCACCGGCTTCGGCGAGCTCGAAAAGGCGGTTGAAGCGGTGCGCGAAGGCGCGTTCGATTTCGTCAGCAAGCCGTTCAACATCGCGGAGATCAAGAACCTGGTCGAACGCGCGCTGCAGCGCGGGCCGACATCGCCGGCGCCGGCGGCCGTGCGTGATGCGATGCCGCCTGCGCTCCTCGGCCGCACACCGGTGATGACCGCGGTCTACAAGCAAGTGGCGCACGCGGCAGCCGCCGACGCGCCCGTGCTGATCATCGGCGAGAGCGGGACGGGCAAGGAGCTCGTCGCGCGCGCGATTCATCAGCACGGCAATCGATCCGCTCGTCCGTTCATAGCGATCAACTGTGGCGCGCTTACGGAAACGCTGCTCGAGTCGGAGCTCTTCGGCCAC
>DASPWV010000723.1:0-5119 GCA_035637635.1 Vicinamibacterales bacterium
TGAGGACGCGGCGCGGTCCGACGCGATCCACGAGCGACCCCGTGAGCGGCGCCGTCAGCGCCGATGAATAGGTCAGAAATCCGAGAAACAGGCCTGCCGCTGCCGCAGTTCCACCGAGCTCGAGAATCCGATAGGGCGCCGTCGGGAGCAGCTGAAACGCCGAGAGAAACACGGTGAAGCTGAACCCGCACATGAGGAAGAAGCGCGGGGAAAACAGGCGATCCGGCATCAGGTATCAGGTATCAGGTATCAGGTATCAGGTAGCAGGTGTCAGGTATCAGGTCAGACAGTATAGCGCGTGAGCCCGTTTCAGCGTCGAGTGCACATTTCGAAGCAGGAGGGTTCGCATTTGGCTCCTGCATTTATCCACGCGACGCGCATCATGAGCGGCTGGACCGCCGCGCGCGAGAAGAGACTGCTCATCTGGATGGCTGAACGATTGCCGCGCCGGGTGCATTCCGATCATCTGACCGCGCTCGCCGCGCTGTCGATGGTGGGTGCCGCCGCGGCGTACGCAGCCGCGAGCCGCTGGCCGGGTGCGCTGCATCTCGTCAACATCTGCCTCGTCATCAACTGGTTTGGCGACTCGCTCGACGGAACGGTGGCGCGTGTGCGCAATCAGCAGCGCCCCCGCTACGGCTTCTACGTGGATCACGTCATCGACTGCGCCGGTATCGCGCTGCTGGTGCTCGGCATGGCCGCATCGGGCCTGATGTCGCTGACGCTGGGGCTGGCATTTCTCATTGCATACTTTCTCGTATCGATCGAGACGTATCTCGCAACCTACTGTCTCGCGACCTTTCGCATGTCGTTTCTCGGGTTCGGCCCAACCGAGCTGCGGCTGCTGCTCGCGATCGGGAATCTGGTGGCGCTTATTCGTCCAGTCGTGAACGTGTTTGGCGAGCCGTGGAAGCTCTTTGACACGGGCGCAGCGGTGGCCATTCCTGGTCTGATCATCGCGTTCGCGACGTCTGCGATTCGGAATGGCACGGCCCTGTTCAAATCGGAACCAACACCGTGGATAGCCGCAGATGGCCACAGATAGCCGCAGATGAACGCAGATCGCCGCAGATGAACGCAGATAGCCGCAGATGGCCACAGATAGCCGCAGATGGCCGCAGATGAACGCAGATAGCCGCAGATGAACGTAGATAAGCCGCAGATGAACGCAGATGAGTGTAACCGTCCGACGAACTACGTCTTGAGTGCCGCCTGACGATCGTCGATTCTCCTTGCCGGAGGACTGACGATCATGACCAAACCGACGCGGGCGCGCATGGCACGCCTCGTGGCGCAGTGGCGCGAGAGTGGGGAATCGCAGGCGAGCTTCGCTCGGCGTCATCGCATTCCCGGGTGGACCTTCTGGTATGGGTGCAAATTGTCGGACGAGGCACCGCCCATCGACTCGACCGCCCGTCACCGACGTTCGTGCCGGTCCGCATGGCCGCGGATCCGAGTGCGCCCGTATTAGAGATCATGCCGAAGCGGCGATCGCTTGCACGTCGGGGCCGGGGGCGTCGCCGGAGCTGGTGCAGGCTGTGGTGACCACGCTCCGCTTCCAATGCTAACGCTGTCGCCCGCCGTCCGGATTTATCTGGCGACGGGAGCGACCGACTTGCGCGGATCTATCGACGGGTTGGCCGCACTCGTTCGTGAGCGCTTCACGCTGGACCCGCTCTCGGGCCATCTGTTCTTGTCTCGCATCGACGAGGCGACCCGATCAAGATCCTGGTCGCGCTCATCCAACAGCTCTATCAGGTCGAAAATGCGGCGGCCGATCTCGATCCCGATCACCGCCGGGTCTTGCGGCAGGCGCAATCCGGCACCTCATCGCTCAACTCACACCACGAGGCTGCCTCGCAACCTTCCGCCGGCATCAGGCCGCATCATCACAGCGCGGCTTTCTCTCAGATCTGACACGATCTCCGAGGAGTTCCTCGCGATGAATCCCAACGCGTTTCGAACCATCGAACAACTTCTGATGGAGGCGTTTGGGGGCAAGGCAAACCTGGCGAACGAAGATAAACACCTCGAGGAAGCTGTTCTGTAATTGATCGCTTACTGCGCCGCTCGACGACGGAGGCGTTCGGCGAGCACGGCCCACGAGATGCCGCAATTTGGCAGCCCCCCTGCTCGTCGCCGGGGCGACCCCCCAATCGTCTGTACCTTCTGGAAACCAGCATGCTGCCAGTCGATACGCTGGCTGACCAATGCGAAGAAGCGCATATCGGGTGCCGAGCGGTCCACGAAGGTGACCGGATCGTTGACCCTGGAACCAAGGCGCTCGAGCGCATCGCGCGCGGGCACCTCGGGGCCATCGAAGTCCAGCTCCTCGATCACCACGTATTCGCCAAGGCGATACGCGTACACGCGCACCACGCGCAACAGCGCCACGCCCCGTGGAAGCGCGAGGGCGAGAACGTCGCCAGCGGCGAGGCCGCAGAGCTCTCGCTTCGGCGGACGTCTGCGGGCCGGCTGCGGACCGGTCAGCTCCATCGCCTTCCGCACCTGCACGATCTCGTCACACGGGGGGAAACAAGGCCCGGCCCGAAGCACATTTCGCCAAACTACGTGGAGCGGCAGAACCTCACCAAGCCAAGAGATACATCTGCGGCATATCTCCGTTCATCTGTGTGCATCTGCGGCATATCTGCGGCATATCTGCGGCGTGTCTGCGTCCATCTGCGGCCTATCTGCGTCCATCTGCGGCTGCTCGGGCCGTGACCAAGACGATCTTGCCGATGTGCTCACCCGCTTCCATCATCCGATGCGCATCGGCGGCGCGATCGAGCGGGAACTCCGCGTGCACGACGGGCTTGACCTCGCCCGCCTCGATGAGCGGCCACACCTTCTCGACGAGCGCCCGGCCAATCCGCCCCTTCTCCTCAGGCGATCGCGGGCGCAACGTCGACCCCGTGATGGTGAGCCGTCGTCTCATCACCTGCATGACGTCGATCTCAACGTCGGAGCTCTTGAGAAACGCGATCTGGACCAGGCGTCCGTCAATCGCGAGCAGATCGAGGTTTCTGGCCAGGTAGTCACCGCCAACCATGTCGAGAATCACGTCCACACCACGGCCACCCGTCGCGTCGCTGAAAGCGCGCACCCAGTCGATGGTGCGGTAGTTGACGGCAAGCTCGGCACCGAGTTGCTCGCAGGCGGCGCATTTCTCGGCGGTCCCCGCGGTGGCAAATACACGCGCGTTGAAGGCGCGGGCGAGTTGAATCGCGGTCGTGCCGATACCGCTCGAGCCGCCGTGCACCAGCAGCGTCTCCTGCGGCTGGAGTCGTCCCCGCTCGAACACGTTGGTCCACACGGTGAAAAACGTCTCCGGAATCGCCGCTGTGTCGCGCAGCGACAGACCATCCGGCGGCCGCAGACATTGCACCTGCGGAGCCACGCAGTACTCGGCGTACCCACCGCCGGCGAGCAACGCGCAGACGGCGTCTCCCTCCTTCCACTGCACGACATCGCCGCCAGAGGCGGCAATATGACCCGCCACTTCGAGGCCGGGAATGTCCGACGCTCCGGACGGCGGCGGGTATTTGCCAAGACGCTGCAGGACGTCGGGACGGTTGACGCCGGCCGCGACCGTTTTAATCAGAACTTCGTCGTGTGCTGGTACTGGAATGGGCCTTTCCACAATCCGCAGCACATCTGGTCCGCCTGGTTTGGAGATCTCGATAGCACGCATAGTGGCAAGAATCTTCCCCAAGACCGGCGAAGCCACAGAGAGACGCAGAGTCACAGAGAAAACTATTTTCAGAGATCTCCAGAAAAATCATCTCGGTGTCTCTGTGCCTCTGTGGCCCGTCCGTCGACGCTGCCGGGAGATCGTTCTTAGTTCTACTTCAATCCGCTCGGCAGTCTCGGCGACGAAAGCAGCGCGGCAAACTCGCGCCACCTCGCCGCGGGTGCCGCGTTGCGGCCCGCCCGACGCTCGACAAACGCGCGCACGAGATCTTTCCCGAGGTTGTAGTTGATCACATAGCTGCGGTATTGGTCGAAGAACTTCACACGCTGCTCCGCGCGCGCGCGCGGCATCATCGCGTAGCGTTCCAGCCAGTCGGCAGCGGCTTTCGCGTCGATCTGACCGTCCAGATACCGCCGCGCCGCTGCGTTCCCGGCGTACGACAGCTGATCCACCAGCGCGAAGATATCGTAATACTGCGCCGCCTTTGCGCTGTCGAGCCTTGCCAGCGGAAACAGCACATC
This sequence comes from Vicinamibacterales bacterium, assembly GCA_035637635.1. Lineage (GTDB taxonomy): Bacteria > Acidobacteriota > Vicinamibacteria > Vicinamibacterales > UBA2999 > DASPWV01. The sequence goes on from DASPWV010000723.1 coordinate 4,216, forward strand.
GCGCTCGAACACGAGACGATCCTGCGGTGTGAACGCGACTTCGATGCCGTAATTCGCCGTCCCTTCCGCAATCAACGACTGCGGTGAGAAGAGCGGGTAGACGGTGAACTCGATCCAACCGCGATCGCGCACGAGGTTCTTCTCGAGCAACGCGTTGTAGACATGGTGACCGGGATACCCCTCGTGGCAGGCGAGGTCGATTGCACGATCGATGTAGATGGGAAGGTCTGTGTTGACCTGAATGAGGCTCTTGAAATTGCCCTGATACCAGTTGTAGCCGCTCCACGATTTGCCGGTGACGTACTCGACGGTGAAGCTCTCGGTCGGCGGCAGATCGATGTGTCCCCTCGTCCGATCGCGGCACGCCCGGATCGCCGTCTGAAAGACTTGATCGAGGCGGTCTTTCGGGATGATGAACGACTCCTTGAATTTCTCGTATCGTTGAATCAGCGGTCCCTGCCCGGGCAGCTTCGCCTCGAGCTTGGACAACACCGTTTCGAAATCCGCTTCGGTGTAAGTCGGCGCGACTGCGTCGTACAGCGCACGTGACTCTTCGTCGAATGTGAACTTCTTCCCCTGCAGCATGGACACTCGCGCCCGCAGCGCTGACAGCTGTCGATCGAGATACTGCAGCCGCAAACGCCAGAGGTCGAGATTCTTCTTCATCGCCGGTTGGGCCGGAGCCTTCTCGAGCTCGCCGGCTAACGCCCCGGCTCGCTTGTCGATCTCGGCGAGCGAAGGTTTCTGCGTCTCGACCTCGCCGCGCCAGTCCGCCGGACCGTAGTACGCGTCTACGTAGTCGCGATCGTGCAGTCCGACCGCCAGCACAAGCTTGACGTAACGTTCTGCGAGATCTCCCAGCGGGTCCTTCGTCGATTGCGCCATAACCGTCGGCACGCACAAT